>CAKZUM010000248.1 GCA_937921525.1 uncultured Saprospiraceae bacterium | reverse complement strand
AAACAAAAATACAACAATTTAGAGTAATTTAAAACTTTTTGTTTAGTCTAGATCGTAAAATATTATTTTATACGCTAGTTTTAAATAAGTACTTGCAAGTATTACAATTTATTTTAATAGAAATTACAGGGAAAACTTGCCATTGAAGCCATTAAACCTACTAATTTGGTAAGTTCTATCCAAGCATTACTCTTATTTAGAATAAAGTCTATTATATAAAAATAAATTATTCTCTTACCTTTGCGAAGTTCCAAGAACGTTTTATGAAGATCTATCTACTAAATATAACCAAACAATTCATAAACATAGGCTAAAAAGTAAATTAGTATGGATTTATTTGAAAAGATTACAAAAAATAGCATGGGGTCACTCGGCCAATATGCGGATATGGCGGAAGGGTACTGGATATTTCCAAAATTAGAAGGGGAATTGAAAAGTAGAATGACCTTTAATGGAAAAGAAATTATCTGTTGGAGTATCAATAACTACCTAGGTCTAGGAAATCATCCAGAGGTGCGCGCCGTAGATAACCAAGCTACTAAAGATTGGGGATTAGCCTATCCGATGGGTTCTCGAATGATGTCTGGTAATACAGATTATCACGATGAGTTTGAAGGACAGTTAGCTAAGTTTGTTCAAAAAGAAGCAGCTGTACTAGTGAACTTTGGCTATCAAGGAATTATGTCTTCCATTGATGCACTAGTAGATCGACACGATGTAATTGTGTACGATTCTGAATCTCATGCCTGTATAATTGACGGTGTTAGAATGCACTTAGGAAAGCGTTTTGCTTTTCAACATAATGATATGGAAAGCTTTGAGAAATGCTTGAAGCGAGCAAAGCGATTAACAGATGATTCGAAGAAGGGTGGCATTTTAGTTATATCTGAAGGGGTATTTGGTATGCGAGGAGATCAAGGAAAATTGAAAGAGATTGTTGCGCTTAAGAAAGAATATGGTTTCCGTTTATTGGTAGATGATGCGCACGGATTCGGTACGCTTGGAGCGACGGGTGCAGGGGCAGGAGAAGAGCAAGGCGTACAAGATGAAATTGATGTGTACTTTGCTACATTCGCTAAAGCGATGGGTAGTGTCGGTGCTTTCTTAGCAGGTAATGCGCAAGTGATTAAGTTTTTAAAATATAATATGCGTTCGCAAATATTTGCCAAATCATTAATGATGCCATTAGTGATTGGTGGTATGAAGCGTTTGGAAATGTTGCGAGATGACCCTTCTCACAAAGCTAAACTTTGGGAGAACGTCAATGCCTTACAGTCAGGGCTTAAAGAAAGAGGCCTAGATATAGGTGATACGAATAGCTGTGTGACACCTGTTTATATGCACGGTTCTTTATATGAGGCAATGGCATTGGTAAAAGACATGAGAGAGAATCATAATGTTTTCTGTTCTTTAGTAGTCTATCCTGTTATTCCAAAAGGTATGATTATTCTTCGGTTGATTCCGACTGCTTCTCATACGATGAAAGATATTGAGGAAACTCTAGACGCTTTTGAAGCGATTGCAGGTAAATTAAAAAGCGGTGCTTATAAAGAGGCAGAAGCAGCGTATGCAAGTAATGGTAATTTAAGTTGGTAGTAAAATTCCGAACCAACTCCTTAATAATTAAAAAGGGTTAGTGCTTTCGAGTGCTAACCCTTTTTTTGGATCAGAATTTTTGGAATTGTTATATGTCGAAACTCTGAATCAGAATTTTCAAAATTGTAGAATTTTCAGGATTACCCTACATGACGTATTTAAAGTTCTGCAAATTCTCCCATCCTGTAAATTCTGATTCAAAGTTATTTTCAGCATTCTTCTCTAAAACACAAATCTTTCTATATATTGTCACAGTATTAAAATCAATTGTGCAACTATTCTGTAGCATACAAAACGAAAAACAATCAACATGGCTGAAAAAAAGCTAGAAGAATACTGGAAAAAAAATATCCGTTATTTATTCATTTTATTATCTATCTGGTTCCTAGTCTCCTTCGTGTTCGGCATCTTCTTAGTCGAACCTTTAAATCAAATTAGAATGGGTGGGTTTAAGTTGGGCTTTTGGTTTGCCCAGCAAGGCTCCATTTATGTCTTCGTGGTTCTGATATTTGTCTATATGAATTGGATGAATAAGTTGGATAAGGAATATGGGGTGGAAGAGTAGCACAGAATTTATTCTGTAACCCTGTACCACGGAATTTATTCCGTAACTCGTACCACGGAATTTATTCCGTAAAAATCTACAGAATAAATTCTGTGATACTGACTACAGAATAAATTCTGTGGTACTGATTACGGAATAAATTCCGTGGTACTAAAACAAAAACAATGAGCGTTAAAATTTGGACTTTTATAATTGTAGGCATCACTTTCACTTTATATATCGCTATTGCCATTTGGGCGAGAGCAGGTTCTACGAAAGAATTTTATGTAGCAGGTGGTGGCGTTCACCCCATTGCGAATGGGATGGCAACTGCTGCGGATTGGATGTCTGCGGCCTCGTTTATTTCTATGGCAGGATTGATTTCTTTCATGGGTTATGATGGCGCTGTTTATTTGATGGGATGGACGGGCGGATATGTGTTGCTGGCATTATTATTAGCCCCCTATCTGAGGAAATTTGGAAAATTTACTGTGCCCGATTTTATAGGGGATCGGTATTATTCTAATGTGGCTCGGACCGTTGCCGTGATTTGTGCATTGATCGTTTCCTTTACCTATGTCGCTGGTCAGATGCGTGGTGTGGGGGTAGTCTTTTCTAGATTTCTGGAAGTGCCTATTACGACAGGGGTGATTATTGGAATGTTTCTAGTTTTCTTTTATGCAGTCCTTGGTGGGATGAAGGGAATTACTTATACGCAAGTGGCACAATATTGTGTATTGATTTTTGCCTATATGGTTCCTGCTATTTTTATTTCTATTGCTATGACAGGGCATGTCATTCCTCAGTTCGGATTTGGTAGTACGGTAGCGGATGGCTCGAATGTCTATTTATTAGATAAGCTGGATGGCTTGCATCAAGAATTGGGTTTTGCCGATTACACAAGTGGCACTAAATCTATGTTCGATGTCTTTGCGATTACCTTTGCCTTGATGGCAGGGACAGCGGGATTGCCACATGTGATTGTTCGATTTTTTACAGTACCGAGTGTGAAGGCTGCTAGAAAATCTGCAGGTTGGGCGCTGATTTTTATAATGATTTTATATACCACTGCTCCGGCTATTGCTGCTTTTGCTAGGGCTAATTTGATTAACACCGTCAGCAATAAAGAATACACTTTAATGCCAGAGTGGTTTAAAAAATGGGAAAACACGGGACTGATTGCTTTTGAAGATAAGAATGGTGATGGCTTGATTCAATATGTAGGCGATAAGGATAAAAACGAATTGACGATTGACAGAGACATCATGGTATTAGCCAATCCTGAAATTGCGAATTTACCAAACTGGGTGATCGCTCTGGTCGCTGCGGGGGGCTTAGCTGCCGCCTTATCTACTGCCGCAGGATTGTTGTTGGTCATTTCTACCTCTATTGCACACGACTTAATCAAGATGCAAATCAAACCCAATATTTCTGAGAAAGGAGAATTATTGTGGGCGAGAATAGGGGCCATATTTGCGGTCATTATTGCAGGCTATTTTGGTATTAATCCACCTGGTTTTGTCGCCGCTGTCGTGGCGTTGGCTTTTGGCTTGGCCGCCGCCTCCTTCTTTCCCGCCATCGTCTTAGGAATATTCGATAAACGAATGAATCGAGAAGGCGCTATAGCAGGGATGGTTGTTGGTATTAGCTTGATGTTGTTTTACATGATTAAATATAAGCTGCAAGGTTTTGGTGGTGGTACTCCTGACGATTGGTGGTTTGGTGTTTCTCCTGAGGGGTTTGGTACTATTGCAATGGTTGTGAATTTAGTGGTGGCTTTTACCGTTTCTAGGTTGACGCCTGCACCTCCTGCACATGTACAGGCGTTGGTGGATAATATTCGGATTCCTCGTGGTAGTGGGGAGGCGCATATGCATTAAATTGTGATGGGTTTTGGGCTTGAGATTATATCAAACAAATCATATATCCATTATGGTTCAAGCTAGATGGATATATGATTTATGATGTAAGAATTCTGATTTTTGATTTTATAGACCGTCAGAAATAAAAGCGGTCATCTCATAAAGCTGCCGTCAGCGT
>CAKZUM010000247.1 GCA_937921525.1 uncultured Saprospiraceae bacterium | reverse complement strand
CAAAAGTAGTTGACAATTTCACCATATAGATACATAGGTCATATAGTGTGACGTATGCTATGTGACCTATGTACCTATGTGGTAAAATACAACCCTAGCTTTGTCAGCTTAGTTTTATCAAGCTTCTTCATTCCTAAATTTATGGTAAAACTAATATCAACTGTCTCAATAAACTTGTCAAAATTAGCTTTAGAATAAACAAAAAGTTGTTGGATAACAGTTGATCATTTAAGTTCATTTTTTTGTGACTATAACTTAGTTTTTATGAAAGAAAGTCAAACATTTAGGACCTCGACATTGTTATGTGTGTAGGAAGAAGGCCTCTATTTGATATTCTATAAATTAATAATGTTTACTAGAAGTAAGTTATTTTAGAAAACAAAATAGTGATTGAAATTTTAATCCTTTAATCAATTGTGTAATTTTTTTAATAAAATTACGTCATAATAGCATTACACAACATCAACCAAACCATACAATGAGTAAAAATCCGCCGTTATTACAAGACTATTCTCCAGCCTTATTATCGCTGATTCCAATGCTATTTGCTGCTTGGTCTGACTCGGTGTTGACGCCTAGCGAGATTAAGCTATTGAGACAGAAAGCTAGTGAAATCAAGCATCTGGGAGAGGGAGAGCTAGAATTAATCCAAACATGGAGCGACCCACGAAATCCACCACCAAGATATTTATTTGAGCATTGGGAGCAGTTATTAGTGAAAGCCTCCAAGAAATTGAGCACGAATAAAAAGAAGTCTTTAGTGGCTCTAAGTATGCAAATGGCGCGTCAAAGTGCCAGAAAAGCAGATGTAAAAGCTTGGGTCAATTCTGATGAAAAGGAAGCCTTAATGGATTTGGAAGAGGCATTGGGTTTGGTGAGTGATACTACTTACGAGCGGCTATTTGCTAATGAAGAGAAAAAGGAAGCACTTACCTACACCTTTGATCCTAAACAAATTACCGCCTTATTGGACGGGGATACGGCGGAATTCCGTCAACGGGTAAAAAAGCTATTGGAAGATCCTGTCTTTAAATATAAAACGATGCGCTCTAAAAAAGCGTATAGAGATCGAGTGTTAGAATGGTGTCATTTATTAGCGGAACAGGGCTATGGCGCATGGGCATTCCCGAAGGAATATGAAGGACAAGATAATATGAAAGAGTATATTGCCTTGTTTGAAACCTTGGGTTATCATGATTTGAGTTTGGCTATAAAATTTGGAGTGCAGTTTGGATTATTTGGTGGTGCATTATATAATTTAGGCACTAAAAAACACCATGATAAATATTTGAGAGACACTGGTTATCTAGATTTATCAGGTTGTTTTGCAATGACAGAAACGGGTCATGGGTCGAATGTAAGAGGCTTGGAGGTGACGGCTACTTATGACAAAGAAATGGATGAAATCATTATTCATTCTCCAAGATTTGAATCTGGAAAAGAGTATATCGGTAATGCCTTGCATAGTAAAATGGCTGCTGTATTTGCACAATTGATCGTAGGTGGCCAAAATCATGGTGTTCATACGATATTGGTGCCATTGAGAGATAAGGATCATAAAACTTTACCAGGTATTAAAGTTCAAGATAATGGCTATAAGTTAGGATTGAATGGCGTAGACAACGGACGTATTTGGTTCGACCAAGTTCGGGTGCCAAGAGAAAATTTACTAGATCGTTTTGGTTCGATTAATGATGAAGGCGAATACGATAGTCCTATTGACAATCCTTCTAGACGATTCTTTACGATGTTAGGTACTTTAGTCGGTGGACGAGTATGCGTACCTAAAGCAGGCTTGAGTGCGGCAAAATCAGCTTTGGCGATTGCTATTAAATATGCGACCAAGCGTCGGCAGTTTGGGGCAAATGATCGAGCACCTGAACATTTGATTTTAGACTATCCAAGTCACCAGCGTCGATTGATGCCGAAATTGGCGAAAGCATACGCTTGTCATTTTGGATTAGATTATCTCGCGGATCGCTACGTCAATCGAACAGAAGAAGATATTCGAGAAATTGAAACCTTAGCCGCTGGTATGAAGTCGTATGCGACTTGGTTTGCCACAGAGACGATCCAAGAATGTAGAGAGGCTTGTGGAGGGAAAGGCTATTTGGCAGAAAATAGATTTGCAGATTTAAAAGCAGATACAGAAATTTTTACCACTTTTGAAGGAGACAATACGGTCCTAATGCAATTGGTGGCAAAAGGTGTTTTGTCTGCCTTTAATGAGAATTTCCATGCAGAAGGTATGATGGGGGTTTTACGATTTTTAGGGGGTAGATTATCTACTACAATCGTTGAAAAAAATCCACTCTCCATTAGAAAAACGGATAAGGAACATTTATTAGATCCATATTTTCATGTCCAAGCATTCCAGTATCGAGAAGGCAAATTAACTTATGCCGTTGGGCAGCGATTAAGAGGGTGGATTAAAACAGGCATCTCTTCCTACGAGGCATTTTTGAAATGCCAAAACCATTTATTGGTCTTAGCTGAAGCTTATGTGGAACGACAAATTTTAGAGCAATTTGTTGCTAAGATTGATTCAGTAGAAGACCCTGCTACCAAAGAAGCTTTAAGTAAATTATGCCAACTATATGCGCTGCATACAATCGAACAGCACAAGGGCTGGTACTTGGAAGACGAATATATGAGTGGTGCTAAAACGAAGGCTATCCGTAGAGTGGTGGATGAGTTGTGCGCAGAGGTGCGTGCGGAGGCTTTGGGATATGTGGAGGCTTTTGATATTCCTGACTATTTGCTGGCGGCACAGATTGCTGTAGGTTAACTATGATTTTTTATAGTATGTTTTAGGCGTTGCTTGCGGTGCGTAAGGACGACACTATATTGAAGTTCTCTACCGTACACTTTTAGGTTCTTTGGCAAATACTGTAAAAAACTATAGGATCGTCGAGGTTTGTAACCTCAATGCTATGCGATAATCATACTGCATCGAGGTTACAAACCTCGACGATCTGTTCCAAAACAGTATTTCTTATAAAAATTAAAAAGTGTATGGTAGAGAAAAAATATACTTCCTTTATTTTTTTTACTTAAAATTTAGGTTTTTATTTCTTAAAAAGACACCCCAACAGACAAAGTAAATCTGTCAGATTTCCCCAAGGTATATTTAGGTTCGAGGTATAATACCCGACCAGTATCCAATTCAAAATCCGTAAATAGACCGAGATTTAATCCCCAAAATGTTTTGGGGTCTGTATTAAGTAAATTCAATCCTGCGAATGGAGACAAGCCCAAATCGCCAATTGTTACGAAATCATTATAATGTTGGTCAAGGTCTAAAACCCAGTTAACATTTTTATCAAACAAATAACCAAAGGATGCCGCTGTTCCTGTTTTCTCATATAAATCGAATTTGACCTTAGCTTGTACACCGAGTTCAAAAGAGTCGTAAATACTGATGACGCCCACTCCAAAATGAAACCGCTTTTGAGC
>CAKZUM010000246.1 GCA_937921525.1 uncultured Saprospiraceae bacterium | reverse complement strand
ATAAAGATTCCCCGAATCTTTCCCTTTTGCTCATGTTGAAAAGCCTCGTCGATGCTAGGCATCGCCTACGTTTTTCGCCTTGCATAAAGAAAAAATAACGGCGCATAAAAACGACATTTATTAATGAACCATTCCTAAGCTTTTCCTAAAAAGGAAACTCATTTGTCAAACGGTAAATAAACTCCTTAAAAAAACTAGGATGTATAGCAATCGTAAATACAAAACCAAAAACAGCCCCCCAAAAATGCGCATCATGTCCAATATTATCCCGTGCATTTTTACTCGCCCAAGAGGAATAGACTAGATACAAAACAGCCGCTACAATAGCAGGACAAGGAATAATAAAAAATAATAATAGAATGGACCACGGATTAAATAAGGCAAAAGCGAAGATGATCCCAGAAGTGGCACCAGAAGCACCTAATGCAGAATAGTAGGCATTATCTTTATGCTTGAAATGAGTAGGCAAAGAAGCGGCAACGATAGTCACTAAGTACATCAATAAATAGATCATTCGACCCTGTAAGGTTCCGAAGGTATAGACAAATTTTGTTTCAACAAACTCACCAAATATATACAACACATACATATTAATCCCTAGGTGCATAAAGTCTGCGTGGACAAATCCATGGGTCAGTAAGCGATAGTATTCTTTGTTGCGATGCTCTGCCACAGGACGATGAAGCAGTTTTGCTTTCAATCCGGGATCATTGAATGCTTGGTAAGAAATTAATCCAGTAACGATTACTAAAATTAAGGTAATAGACATATTATTGTTTTTAGTAACGAGGAGATAATAAATGTACATTTTTGGGTAGCTTATTTTTTTCTTAGTTTTCTCTTGAAAGCGGGAGTATTGTTGATACTATGACCGATTTCAAGAGGAAAATAAGGGAAAAAGAAGCAGCCAAGAGTGTATAGTTATTATTTCGTCGTTACTTAGAGCAGGGAAGCGAAAATAGAGTAGTGAGACTAATTTCGTTTAAAATGGACGAAAATTTGTCATTTTCAACGGATTCCATCTCTGTTCTCTACTCCCTATTCTCTATTCTATCTTTACGATATAAAAATTACTGCCAAAATAAGAAATATGAAATATAGACGCCTAGAATTAGCAGAATTAGAACTATTAGAAAAAGAATTTATTCAATTTTTAGCATCCAATCATATTACAGCAGAGGATTGGATAAAAATGAAAGAAAATAATACCAAGGAAATGAATGGTTTATTGGATATATTTAGTGACATTGTTTTTGATAAAACTTTAGACAAATTAGAGTATTTGGAATTTATATCTCCGCTAGATATTAAAACTTTCTTCTGTGATAAAGAAAAAATTTATTTATTGGGATTAAAATATCAATCTGGAAAATCAATTAACTTTCAAGACATTAACCTTGGAAGTGAATTAGTGGACTTGATTAATGATTCAAGTATTTCTTTTGAGATTTACAGTGCTGAAAAATCTTATCAACCAGACCGAAAACAAGAACTGTTCAAAATGATTGAAAATGGTTGTCTGATTTCAAGAGAAGGAACACTTTATAAGACGTTAGATAATTGGAAAGTTGCTAAGAAGGAAAGGTGAAATCTTTTGTTATTAAATATAAGTTATATGTTTAAAATAATTATTAATCTGCTAGTTAATTGCATTCCTAACTGAAATGAGGTATTCAAAGGTTAAGAGATTCCTAAATATTGGAGATAATGCGTAAAAATCAGCCCATTTTACACATTTTTACAATATATTTTGGCAAAGATTGTCGGATTCCTACGGGAAAATTGTAGTTTTGTTGCCAGAAAATCAAAATGGGCTATGAGAAATGTTTAAAAAAAAAGACCTCTGTTCCAAGCCTTATATTTACAACGGGTTAGTTAAAAAAAATTAATTTTTATGAAGTCAATTAACATTATACTGGGATTATTATTACTTGCGGGTATATTAGCTCTCGGTTGGTGCAATTACACGGAAAAGCAGAGCTTTGATGCCCAGCTTTCTAATTTAACTGCAAAAAACACCACGCTATCTGGAGAAATATCAGAAATTCAAGGCTTAAAGAGTAACCTTGAAGGAGAAATAGCGGAATTGCAGGCTAAGTTTTCTGATTTAGCAGAAGAGAACCAATCTTTGAAAGGATCTGTGAAAGATGCACAAAGAGAGATCAACCGAAGAAAAGCTGCTATCACTCAGTTGACACAAGAAATGCAAGGCAAAGATGGCGAAATGGCCTCTTTACGATCTCAGTTATCTAGCTTATTGGGTGTTAAGTCTCAATTAGAATCAGAGATTACTTCATTAAAGTCAGAGAATGAAAGTCTAAAGGCAGAAAATGCGCAATTGACGGCTGATCTAAAAACTACAAGAGAGGAGAAAGCAGAGTTAGCTAGATTAAATGCAACTATCCAAGAAGAGGTAGAAAATTTGACACTAGAGAATTTCAAGGCAAATGGTTTTACTGTAGAGGTTGAAAAGAGAAATACAAAAGCTACTGCTTGGTCAAGATTTGCAAAGCAAGTGAAAGTAAGTTTTGATTTAGTCGGAGTACCTGAAAAATATCAAGGTGTTAGAGATCTTTACTTAGTGATTACGGATGAAAATGGAATCGCTATAAAGAAAGCTAACCCAATTGCGAAAACAGTTAATCTTAATGGTCAAACGACTGACATCACTGCAGTATCTACGCAAAGTGTAGATATTACAGAAAGTCAAAGATTAAACTTCACTCATAAGTTGGAAGAAAGATTAAGCAAAGGCTTTTACAGAGCTTCTGTGTATAGCGATATCGGTTTATTAGGTTCTGCAAGTTTCAGACTGAGATAATAAGAATCTATATATTATAAAGGAAAGCTGATTCTCCATACATAGGGGGGTCAGCTTTTTTCGTTTAAAACAAAGAATGATTATGCGATCTTTATGTATTATACTTATTGCAGGACTTTGTCTAAGTTCATGTATTAGTAAGAAGAAGTATTTGGAAACCTTAGCCAGCCATGCCCAAAGTAATGTGGACTACGAAGATATATTGGCTTTGAAAGAACTTAAAATTGTAGATCAAGATCAAACGATAGACAGTTTACGAATTGTCAACGCAACACATAAAGGAGCTAATGAAGCACTTTTGATCACACAAGATAGATTGCAAGATCGCTTGGATGCCGTTCAAGATCAGGTCTTAGCGGAGCAAAAATCTAAATCCTCTACTACTCAAGATATGCGATCTGTCTTGAATGATAAAGAAGAAACGATTCGTCAGCGAGATGCAAAATTAGAACAACTAAAAAATATTATCGCAAAACAAGCGAATACGCACCAACGGTTATTGACGGATTTTACGACTAAACTTTCTGCCTATGGCGCAGATAATTATAGTCTTAAAATTATAGGTGGGGAATTAAGAATTTCTTTGGTAGACAACTTAGTTTTTAGACCTAGCCAAACTAGAGTTAAAACAGAAGGTTTATCCAATTTAGGTTTAATTGCAGGTGTTATTAACGACCACCCTTCGCTCAAAATTTACGTCATTAGTAATACCGATAATGCCAAGGTTAAAGGATTTACCGATAATTTAGAGTTTAGTGCATTAAGAGCGGCTAATGTAGTCCGAGTACTAACGGATGATTACGGGGTAAGTCCCAATAGGGTATTGGCAGGTGGGAAAGGAGAATACGCCCCGATTGCTTCCAATCAAACTAGGGAAGGGCGCATAGAAAATCAACGAATAGATTTTATAATTGAATCTAGAATGGATCGGGTGGTTAGGGAATTAGAGAAGGCCTTAGCGGAGGAAGAATTGGAAGAGAAGTAATTTGACTAATTAGGTTTCATTCTAAAATTGATCGGACCACTGCAAGTGGAATGTGGTCAACTTAAAGAACTAGATTTCTAAATACGCATAATTCAACGCAGATTTAAATGATTATATAGGTCGCCTGTATTAGATGTGTTCAGTAGGTCGAGAGCGTGACGTACCCGTATGGTGGCTTTGAACTGTCAACATCCTTCACGACCTACAAAAATCCATATAGCTACGAAGTAGCTCCGTATTGGAGTAGGACATAATTAGTAATAAAAAAAGTCAACGCCTAGATACACGACCTACAAAGATCCTAAAAGATCCGTGTAGCTACGAAGTAGCTCAGCGTTGAATTATGTCTTATAAGCTGCTTAGTTTTTCCACTGCAAGTGATCCGATGAATAAATTTGCCGCCCCAACTTTGTTATACACTCAATAATTTGAGGTTTTTCTTATAACATTGCTTCTAAGGGAGCATGCCTAATCTAAATTCCATGAATATTTTAAAAGTAACCTTATCATTATTCCTATTAGGTATATTCGCTTGTACTGGAGACGAATCAAACGTACCCACTCCTACAACAGAAAATCCAGCCACGCCTTCCACTCCTACCGCCCAAATTCCAACGGGAGAGGAACTATACCTCAACGAAAAATCCAATGTTATTTTTGATCAAAATGAATTACATACATTTGAACTAACACTCTCCCCATCAGATTTGCAAAAAATCAACTCAGACCCTGCTGCGGAAGAATATGTAGAAGGTAAGTTAACTTTTAATGGAGAAACGATTGAGCCAGTAGGTATTCGCTACAAGGGGTCTATAGGTGCCTTCGTAGGCTGTTTGACAGGAAGAGATTGGGCCAATCCTTCTGGCAGTAAGACCTGTACGAAATTGTCTATGAAGATAAAAATTAACTGGAATGATCCAGAGGCAAGATTTTATGGTTTGAAAAAATTACAGTTTCATTCTCAAAATAATGATGATAGCCAAATGAGAGATCGCTTGGGCTATTACTTCTTTCGAGAAATGGGCGTGCCTGCGCCGAGGGCCGTTCATGCTCGTTTAATAATTAATGGGATTTATTCTGGTTTATACTCTTTAGTAGAGCAAATTGATGGACGATTCACCAGACAAAATTTTGATGACGGCACAGGCAACTTATATAAAGAAATCTGGCCACTAAAAAGTAATGGTCAGCCGTTTTCAGAGAGGGAATATATAGATCATCTAAAAACAAACGAAGAAGAAAATCCAACAGCGGATTTAATAAGGGGCTTTGCCACGGCTGTTGCGGAAGCAAAAGAAGAAGACCTTCAAGGCGTTATAGCAGAATGGATGAATGTAGAGGAGATCATGTCCTATGTAGCTGTGGATAGAACCATCCGAAATGACGATGGCGCATTCCATTGGTATTGTAA
Source organism: uncultured Saprospiraceae bacterium (assembly GCA_937921525.1). Lineage (GTDB taxonomy): Bacteria > Bacteroidota > Bacteroidia > Chitinophagales > Saprospiraceae > JAFMDF01. Next base: position 15,822 of record CAKZUM010000246.1, on the reverse strand, counting down.
TGGAGGGGATTGCTCCCCACACAACTTCTATTGGTATGAAAACCCTACTGAAAAGAAACTACATTTAATTCCCTGGGATTTAGATAACGCCTTTGAAAATATTATTAGTCCTGCAAACCCCGTAACGCCTATTGTAGATCCCTGGGGTAGAATTAGCAATGATTGTCAGCCATTTTCTTCTGGCTTTTTGGGGATTCAACAACGGTCAAGTGCCTGTGATAAATTGACAGGCGGTTGGGCAAGTTTCACCGATAGATATGCTGAAAGAAGAGAAGCGTTTAAGCAAGGTCCTTTAAGTGAAGCGGTGGTGGATGATTTAATAACTACTTGGCAGGAACAAATTAGGGCTGCCACCCAAGAAGCAGAAACGATGCACTCAGATGCCGTTACAGTTGATAGATGGGAGAATGCTATCTCTATTTTTAAAACTCAGCTTCGGACGGCTAGGCTTCGGTAAAGTATATACAGAGTAGAGAGTAGAGACAGATTTCGTTTAAAATAGGACGAAATTTCTTAGTTTAAGAGAAACCAGTCTCTAGTTCTTTAAAATGTTCAGAAATGTATATTCAAGTAGGAAGCTTGAGCTACTTATAATACGCTTGTAGAAGTTAGGTAACATTAAATTATTGTAAACTTTACACTAAGTATTAAAATAGCTCCACTAAATTTTAATTCTCTCAATAGGGTTCTCACAAAAGGCTAGTGTCGATATTTAAATTTAAATAAAATAAAATAACGTAAATTAAATAAATACAAAATTTAAGTTTATAAATTACTTTATTTAAACATGTAAACAAAAATATATTTTATATCGAATAATCCCTAATAGGTTGACTTTGACCATTATATCGCCTACATTTGCGCCCTTCTAGCGAAATAATCACTTCAAAAATTCACCTTCCTAGACCATTTAAGTGCTAGTAAGATTTTGAAAAAAAACAGTGCCCTTATGAGAGTTAATTCTCTTGTAGAGGTTGTCCTGTTTATGGCCTGTATTAAACAGAAGTGAGAACAGAGAAGCGAAAGTAGAGACAGATTTCGTTGAAAAACAAATTAGTTTCTCGTTTTTAAGACGAAATACATCTCTGTTCTCGCTTCTCTGCTCTTTTAAAAAAAATGTAATGACAAAGTATTTCAATCTATTCGACTTATCCAAAAAGGTGGATATAAAGACAGAAGTATTATCTGGTCTAACGGTAGCCTTAGCTCTGATTCCAGAGGCGGTAGCTTTTGCATTAATTGCAGGCTTGTCTCCTCTGACAGGATTGTATGCGGCATTTATGATGGGCTTAATCACTTCTATTTTTGGCGGTCGACCAGGGATGATTTCTGGTGCAACGGGTGCAGTAGCAGTGGTACTAGTAGTGTTGGCACAATCGCATGGAGTAGAGTACATTTTCGCAACGGTTATATTAGCGGGCTTGATGCAAGTAACAGCAGGGGTGTTGAAGTTGGGTAAATTGATGCGACTAGTACCGCATCCTGTAATTTTCGGATTTGTAAATGGATTGGCGATTATCATATTCATGTCTCAGATGGAGCAATTCCAAGATGCTTCAGGCGCATGGTTAACAGGCAGCTCAATGTATATTTTTGGTGGGTTGGTATTATTGACGATGCTTATCATTTGGGGATTACCGAAATTGAGCAAAGCAATTCCCGCTTCGCTGGTGGCTATCTTGAGCATATTTGCAGTAGTGGTCGCTTTTGGTATTGATACAAAGACGGTAGGTGATATTGCTTCTATTCAAGGTGGCTTTCCACCATTTCATATACCAGTCATTCCATTGACAATGGAGAGCTTTTTGACCATCTTGCCTTACGCTTCCATCATGGCTGGGGTCGGCTTAATAGAAAGTTTATTGACACTAAATATCATTGATGAGATTACAGAGACTAGAGGTAATAGCAATAGAGAGGCAGTAGCACAGGGTGCGGCAAATATCCTTTCTGGCTTATTCTCCGGCATGGGTGGTTGTGCGATGATCGGACAGAGTTTGATTAATGTTTCTTCTGGAGCTAGAGCAAGATTATCTGGTATTGTTGCATCGGTGATGTTATTAGTTTTTATTATGTTTGGTGCTAGTTTAATCGAAAAGTTGCCAATGGCTGCATTGACTGGTTTGATGATTATGGTGGCGATTGGTACATTTGAATGGGCTAGTTTAAAGACTTTTAACAAGATGCCTAAGTCAGATATTTTTGTAATGGTGCTAGTTACTTTAGTAACGGCTGTCCTGCACAACTTAGCATTAGCAGTGATCGTAGGCGTGATTATCGCAGCATTGGTTTTTGCTTGGGATAACGCAAAGAGAATTAGAGCTAGAAAGCGAATGGATGAAAATGGTATCAAGCACTATGAAATATATGGCCCTTTATTTTTCGGTTCTGTAACAGTATTCAATGAAAAATTCGATGTCTTAAACGATCCACAAGAAGTGATTATTGATTTTGAGGAAAGTAGAGTAGTGGATATGTCCGCTATTGAGGCATTGAATAAAATTACAGAGCGGTATCATAAGGTAGGCAAAAAAGTACACTTACAAAACTTGAGTTGGGATTGTAAAAAATTACTTCAAAAGGCAGACGGTATTATTGAGGTGAACGTGATCGAAGAAGCAACGCCAAAGGTTAAACCTGAGTTAGCTGTTTTGAATTAGACATTACACAGGAATAACGTTTACTAAACCTCAAAGGTTTAGTAAACGTGACTCCTTGTAAATGTAATTCTCCGTTCCTCTCATCTGACAGCGCAGCGATCTGACTTCTCAAAGCATAGTGGTCTGACAGCGTAGCATTCTCTTAACGCCTTCTACGTTGCCCAGAAAATTCCATCGCCTCCCCTTTTCCGAAACCATAACTAAATCCAAGAACAATAAAACGTCCCCTCTGAGAACGATCAAATAAATAGAAGTTATCTTGAAACGCTTCACTTAGTCTTACCCTAGAGGCAAATACATCTCTTACACTTAGATTCAGTACCGCCTTACCAGTTCCAATCTTCTTTCGTAAGCCCATATCTGCAAATAAGTTACTTGCATATTCTCGTTGTACAGATTTAACTCTTGATTGGTATCGACCTGTTATTTCAAGCTCAAATTGGGCAGGTAATTTTATTTTATTCGTTATTTTAGAAGACCAATTATCTGCATTGAAGTCGAAAGAAGTTGCTTCAAACTCCCCTTGTCTATTAAAATAGTTATAATTCATATCTCCATTGATCGACCATTTTTTACTCGGACTATATTTAAAATTAGCATCTATACCTGTTGTTTTTCGAGTTCCTATATTAAAGGGCTTGGAAATACTTACGCTATTTTCTAGTGTAGAAATTCGCTCTACTACAGCCGTTGTATACCGATGGTAAAGACTGATATTCATAGAAACTTGCCCTATAATATAAATACTTGTCAACTCGTAAGAGTCACTATATTCTGGTAACAAATCTGGGTTGCCCTGTCGGATATTAAAATTATTTCTGATATTGAAAAATGGATTTAAGCTCCACATTCTCGGCCGGTAGATTCTACGAGAATAGCCTGCTTGGAAAGAGAGGGATTCCGTTACTTTATAAGAGGTGTGTAGGCTTGGAAATAAATTAGTGAAATTTTGATTGTTGCTTTCTTCTGTATTAACAAGGAGCGTATTCAATTCTGTATTTTCCAATCTCAGCCCTACTTTGATTCCCCAAAGTTCATCCTCAAAAGCACCAGTAGCGTATACTCCTAAAACCCTCTGCTCATATTCAAATATATTTGTTAAGTTCGGATTTTCGATCCACTCATTATTAATGAAATCGCTTACAGCAAAGTCATTATCTACATTATTTAAATCATACTGCGCACCCGTTTCTATAGACCACTGATCGTTTACGGGTTTGGTATAGTCTAGTTTAAATGTTTGTCTTATTTCACCGAAATTGGTTCTAGTTTGTTGTTCACTAGTTCTATTGCTACCTGAAATTGTAGTGTTTTGAAACTCAGAGGATTGGTCTTTTGAAAATAATCGACCTATAGCACTAAACAATAAGGTGTGGTCTTTATCGCCTTCGAAATCCCGCTTATATTGTAATTCATACTGGTATTTAGGATTGGTCGCTTCCGTAGTCTCTTCTCGATTCCATCTATCGACAATATTACCAGAACTATCTTGAAGGCTGAAATCAATGTTAGAAGGTTGGTCCTCTACTTCGTAGGCAACACTACCAGAAAGGGTGATGACATTATTTTTGTCTATATGATAATCGGTTCCTAAATTAAAGTTGTAGAAATATTCATTTCTAAACTCTCTACCTTCCGAAAATAAAATAGTGTTATTGACCAAATTTTGGTTGATGCTTTCTCGATCACTAGGATACCTTCTATACCCCGCTCCGAGTTGGCTAAATAGGTTGAATTTCTCTGTTCTACGATTTAGACTTAGTCCAAAGCTATGGTTATCAGGAACGCCTACATTTACGGTTGCAGATCCGTTGATTCCTTTTCTTTCTTCTTTTTTAATGACGATATTAATGATACCAGAAGTTCCTTCCGCATCATACTTAGCAGAGGGATTGGTAATCACCTCAATTTGTTGGATCATATCCGCAGTAATTGTACCTAGTGCATTTCCTTGTTCACTAGCTATTACAGAGGGCTTGCCATTGATTAAAACCTGCACCCCTTCACTGCCTCGTAAGCTAATAGCCCCTTCTATATTGACATTCACAGAGGGCACATTATTTAATACTTCCAAAGCACTTGCGCCTGTACTACTCAAATCTTTTCCAACATTAAAAACTCGTTTGTCTAATTTAAACTCCGTAGTAGATTTTTCTGCTCGAACCTCTACCTCATTCAGCATTTGACTATTTTCCATTAAAACAATCGTCCCTAAATCTATCTTTTTCCCCTGCACATCAAATTCTGTAATGGTTTTATTCGAAAAGCCAATAAAGCTAATTTCAATATAAAAATCTTTTGCATTGGTGCGAACACTAAAATTGCCATCCATGTCTGTTGTTGCCCCAGTGATTGGATTTTTAGTTGCCTTATCGCCAACCATAATTGTAGCAAATTCGACTGGTAGCTCTGTTGTCCCCTCGATTACATTACCTAGTATTTCTATGCCTTGACCTTGAGCAAAGCTACTGATACTAAAACTACATATAGCTAAGAGTGCTAGCCAATATTTCTTTTTTTTCATTGTCAATATCGTCATGGTTCTTAATAGATTGGTGATTTCTTAATACACACTACTGGACATTTTTAGAATAGAGAGCAGAGAAGCGAGAACAGAGATAGATTTCGTATAAATAGCTATGAAATTTCGTCATTTTTTAAACGAAATCTGTATCTACTCCCCGCCCGCCTGACAGCAGTCGGGCTGGTCTGCTCTCTATTCTCTGATCTTTAAAATGACCAGTAGTGTAACTTATATTCTTAATAAATTTTTATGGGTCAAAAATACCTCCATTTCTGATTTACTAATCAAATTTTTCGGTGAACGACCGATTTTTTGGGTCATCTGTAATAACCTACATTTAAACTAATGAAAAGGGATTTGGTTTAATTAAATTAATTTGATTCGCTTAATATTACAGAGAACAGCCCATTAAGGTAATTGAACCAAAAAATTATGCTGTTGACCGATTCTATCGTTTTAAAAACTAAAAAGTAAGTATTTTTATAGTCAATGAGCGATCTGTTAAAGAAAATTCCTAAAGAAGGGCTTTTTCAAATCATTTTAATCCTTGCCTTATTTTTAGCAAGTGCCTATGACCGAAATGGGCCTGCTATCACCATGTCAAAAATATTTTTTTACATCAATTATGTAGTGGCTGCGCTCTTCATTAGTTACTATATCCTTCCTCGATTTTTTTATAAAAAAAACTATAAGATTTTCTTTGTCAGTTTGTTAGGGGTAGTTGCACTAGTAGTACTGATCGAAGAATTTTTGTTAGAGAAACTCTTTTTTGCGGGGACTAAGAAAGCATTATATATAGCTATTGTTCCTTGTCTTTTAGATGTTTTACCGATTATTATAATTTTGGTTGGCTTTAAATTTGCTTGGGACGCCCAACAAAAGCAGGGAGAATTAGAACGATTGAATACAGCGGTAGCAGAAAGCAGAATGCAATTTCTAAAATCCCAAATTAATCCTCATTTCCTATTTAATAATCTAAATAACTTATATGCATACTCTTTAGAGAATTCCCCGAAAGCACCGAAGATTATTTTACAATTATCTTCTTTATTAAGATATATGCTCTATGATTGTCAAGCGGAGTTAGTGCCTTTGGAAAAAGAAATAAAGAGTTTGCGGGATTTCATACATTTGCAAGAATTACAAATTGAAGACAGGGGAGAGGTACAATTCAATATATCAGGCTCGACTAGTGCTTGGCAGATTGCGCCTTTAATTTTAATAGTCTTTATAGAAAACTGTTTTAAGCATAGTACTTCTAGTCAAACAAAAGATATAGTCATTGATATTGACCTTCGAGTAGTTGGGCAACAATTAATCATGGAATGTAGCAACTCTTATTCGACTACATCTAATACCCAAAATCTATCGAATAGTATTGGTTTAAAAAATGTGAAAGCTAGACTCGATTTATTGTACCCAAATTCCCATCAATTAGTGATTGAAGATACAGGACATATTTATAAGGTTCAATTAGCTTTAGAATTACAAAAATAAACTCCGTTCTTTGATAAATTCAGTGTTCAAATAAAAAGAAAAATCAACCAGAGATGAGGGAGTTTTCTCCCGAACCGCTTGCGGATGGGAGGCGTTTTTATTTGTGTTTGATCGTTTTCACTGGATTTGTCAAAGAATCATAAACTCAACATATTGACCTGTATTATTATTGAAGATCAGCCACCTGCACAGCGTATTCTACAAAAGTATATTCGAGACTTTGGGCAGTTAGAATTATTAGCCACTTTTTCCGATGCTTTGTCAGCATTAGAATTTTTAAAGCAAGCCACTGTAGATGTTATCTTTTTAGACATCCACTTACCCAAAATATCAGGTATTGAATTTTTAAAAATCCTACCATACTCGCCTAAAATTATTTTAACGACTGCCTTTGGAGATTACGCACTTCAAGGTTATGAATTGGATGTGTCAGATTATTTACTAAAACCTTTTTCCTATGAGCGTTTTGTAAAAGCAGTCTCTAAAGTACAACATCAAATAGAAGAGGTAAACGCTTCCCAGACAAAGGTTATTAGTAATTTAGAAACAACCCCATCCAATAAAATACTATTTGTAAAAACAGGTAAGGAATATCAAAAAATAGATACCTCAACTATTCAATATATCAACTCTAAGGGGGATTATACCCAAATTGTTAGCACCTCTGGTAAGTACCTGGTGTCTCATCCACTGAAGTATTGGATAGATAAATTACCTGCCCAATTCTTTTGTCAAATCCATAAATCTTATTTAATTAATGTTCCCCATATTATAAAAGTCGTTGGTAATCAAGTCTATATTTCAGATGAGTTATTACCAATAGGCAGAACCTATAGAGAAACTTTTGTGAATGATTATTTGGAAGGGGATGTATAAACTAGGCTATTACTCTCGCCAAATCGTTTCCTTAGCATAGGCAGTAGGCCGATTAGGTAAAGTGACGTTATTGTTTTTTTCATAAGTAGCCCATTCACTAATCAACTCCTTTACTACTTCAGGGTGGCTTGCTGCCAAATTATTTTGTTGGGTAATATCATTTGATAGATCGTATAGTTCCCACTCGGCAGTACCGTAAGGCTTTTCCATCCATTCCATTTTCCAATTCCCTTTTCTCAATCCTCTCCTTCCGTATAATTCCCAAGCGTGTACTTTTTTAGGTGGGTGAACGCTTGCTGTTTTTCCAGTTAACCAAGGTAGTATAGATGTGCCAGTCATTGGAAAAATCGCCCGTCCTTTATAGTTGGTTTTTGGATGTTGTACTGTTGCCAATTCCAAAAAAGTGGGGGCTAAATCCATAACAGATATAAAATCGTGATGAATACGATTCGCTTCTTTTTTTCCTTTGGGATAGTGTATGATAGCTGGCGCTCTAACTCCTCCTTCTGTGGCAAAAGCTTTATACCATTTAAAAGGCAAAGAACTCACTTGTGCCCATGCCGTTCCTAATTCAACGTAAGAATTTATTTTACCCATATTAGCCAAACTATTATCAAAAGTAGTATCGACCCATTCTCCTGTACCTGCATAACCCATGATGCTATTGCCTTCAGCACCATTGTCAGCCATGAAAATAATTAGCGTATTTTCATAGACCCCTTTGTCCTTCAAATGTTGAATGACCCTACCTGTATGATAGTCAAGCCGTTCAATCATAGCCGCATATAGTTCCATAGATTTAATGGCTTTTTGTTGTTCCTCCGTTGCCAACTCCGCCCACGGATATACATTCGGACTTAAGGGGGGGAGGGTAGCGTGCGTAGGAATTACTCCTTTCTCTTTTCCTTTTTCTAGGCGTTGTACCGCCAGTTTTTCATAGCCCTCATCGTATTGTCCTTTATACAAGTCCACAAATTGGTCAGGTACTTGCAAGGGCCAATGAGGTGCTGTATAGGATAAGAAATGGAAAAAAGGTTTTTCTTCTTGGATGCTTTCATCAATAAAAGTTATCGCTTTATCTGCGTAATTTTTTGTAGAATAAAAGTCTTTCGGTAATGCCCCTACCAGACTGCTATCTTGGGTATAAGCCGATTCAGGTATCATGGAAAGAAATGGCTGTTTATCATAAAAATGACCACCCCCACCTGGCAACAAACAAAAAGAACGAGAGAAGCCCCGATTGAAAGGCCATTGTTCTTTTTTGCGAGGAGAACCTAGATGCCATTTACCGGCTATGGAAGTATGATAGCCAGCATCTTGCAATAATTTTGGAAAAGTGACAACATCAAAATTTAAGTAGCCTTCATAACCTTTTAAACCTAACTGGTTCTCTGACCAATCGCCATCCATTGTTCCGTAGCCATTTTTATGGGCATCTACCCCTGTTAGTAACATGGCACGAGTAGGCGAACAAGTTGGACCCGTACAAAAAGAAGTAAAGCGAGTGCTTTGTTGAGCTAGGGCATCAATATTAGGTGTTTTGATTTCACTACCATAGCAACCTAAATCTGTGAAGCCTAAATCATCAGCAACTACTAATAAAATATTAGGTCGAGTATCTACTTTTTTAGGTGAGCCTTTTTCATTAGCACAGCTATTTAAGAATACTAAACTAGCTAGGAGACTAATTACGATTTTGACGAAAGAATTAATGGTCGTAGTCATTTCAAAATTTTATCGACAAAATAGTAATTATTTATAAGTTTGTTAATTAGTAGAATTAATTATGAATGGAGAATGTCTATAAAAAGTTGACAATCAAGACTCAATTTTCGCTTTACAAAAAAGGTTTGAATAAACGACAAGTTTATTCAGACAGTTGATATTAGTTTTACCACAAATTTAGGAATGGAGTGGCTTGATAAAACTAAGCTGACAAAGCTAGGGTTGTATTTTACCACATAGGCACATAGGTCACATAGCATACATACTATGTGACCTATGTGCCTATGTGGTAAAATTGTCAACTACTTTTGTGGTTTAAATAAACTTGTCGAATAAACCCAAATAGGTTAATTTAAAAGCGTATCGAGTGATTCATATTTTAAATTAAAAGCATCCGCTACTCCTTTATAAACCACCTTTCCTTTGACAATATTTAAACCTTTTGCAAGTGCTTCATTTTCTTTACAAGCCTTTTCCCAACCCTTATCTGCTAGTTGAATAGCGTATTGTAAAGTTGCGTTTGTCAAAGCTAAAGTGGACGTATAAGGAACAGCCCCTGGCATATTGGCTACACAATAATGTACCACCTCATCAATTATAAAAGTTGGATTTTCATGTGTTGTTGGTGTACAGGTTTCAATGCACCCTCCTTGGTCAACGGCCACATCTACTACGACCGTACCAGCCTGCATATCTTTAAGCATCTTCTTGGTAATCAAATTCGGTGCTTTTGCTCCTGGAATTAATACAGCACCAATGATTAAATCACTCTCTTTAATAAGTTGTCGAATATTATAATCGTTAGAATACAAGGTCGTCACATTAGCAGGCATAATATCTGCTAGGTGTCGTAAGCGATTCAAATTTATGTCCAAAATGGTTACTTGAGCACCAAGCCCTGCTGCCATTTTTGCCGCTTGCGTGCCGACAATGCCACCTCCTAAAATCATCACCTTCCCCGCTGGAACGCCGGGAACACCGCCCAATAAAACGCCTCTTCCGCCCATTGGCTTTTCTAAATATTTTGCCCCTTCCTGTATGGACATTCGACCAGCTACTTCTGACATGGGTACTAATAAGGGCAGACTTTTATCTGGTAATTGTACGGTTTCATATGCCAAACAAACTGCCTTGCTTTTTATCATTGCTTTGGTCAGTGGTAGGTGGGAGGCAAAATGAAAATAAGTGAACACTAACTGGTCTTCTTTGATCAATTTATATTCCGACTCAATCGGTTCTTTCACCTTTACGATCATCTCGGCAATTTTATAAGTGCTTTCGATGTCTTTTTTTATTTTCGCTCCCGCTTTTCTATAATCGGTATCGCTAAAACCACTGCCTTCTCCTGCTGATTTTTGAACATACACGGTATGTCCTCGGCTAACGAGTGCACTTACACCTGCTGGCGTTAAGGCAACTCTATTTTCGTTGTTTTTGATTTCTTTTGGAACGCCTATTCTCATAGTACTTAATTTTTTTTTAGATAAACTTGTCAATTTTCTATTCGTTTTTAAGTAAACGAAAAGTCAAAATCGTAATATCTACCTTAGCAAAGTAGCATATCCCTTGACTTGCCGTTCATTTCCTCGACTATCTTGATATTCAATCAAATAGAGATAAACTCCAGGTGCGGAAGGTTTTCCAGAATTATTTTTAGTTCCGTTCCAACCTGTATGAATATCATCTGAAAAAAATACCTGTTCCCCCCAACGATTCCAGATGCTAAAAGCATAATTATTGCCACCAAAAAGTTGGGCTACTGGAATGAAAATATCATTCTGTCCATCCCCATTTGGGGTGAATGCGTTGGGCATATATAATTCTCCAGAAGGGAAAATATCCAATATTTTACTTGTTGTATCTGTACAACCGTTTTGGTGAGTGACGATTAGTTGTATGACTTGCAGACCTGTATCTGGAAAGGTAAAACTTGGGTTGATTTCATTAGAGTTTCCTTCCCCATTAAAATCCCAATCCCATGCTATGGCAGCTATAGAATTATCGAAAAAACTAGCTGTAGGGTCCACTACATTTAATTCCTCTGGAGTAAAGCTAAAGTCTGCAATCGGAGAAGGCGTTACTTCCACTAGACCAGGAAATTCTCTGCTGGTTCTACAATCAAATGGATTTTTTATATCTAAGTTTACGGTGTAGACACCGGGGTTTTCATATACATAAGTTGGGCTTACATCAGGACTGCCACTCCCATCTCCGAAGTCCCAAGTAATATCATATTCATCAGAAATTAAAGAGTCCAAATTGTCAAAAGTGATGCTTGCAGGTGCACAGGCAAGGGAGGCACTAGGGGCTACAAATATTTCTGGTGTTAATGGAAAATAGGCAACAGAATCTGTTTTGGTAACGCTACAATTATTTACATCACGCACAGTTAAGGATACAGGCAAATTACCAGAGGTCGGAAAAAGATATTCTACATTATCAGAATTATATAATCGACCATCGCTAAAATCCCAACTAATTTCTTGAATCCCATTTGATTCAGTACTAGATTCATTGACAAAGGAAACAAATCCTGGTTCGCATTCATCATAATCAAAACTAAAATCAGCAATTGTTTCTGGTAATATATTGACGGTGACAGTCGCCCGATCTTCACAATTTAGAGAGCCGGGATTGACAATGAGCGTACCTTCATAAGACCCTGTGGAAGGAAATGTTACAATTGCTTCTTCCATTGTACTCACAAAATTTTGGCCGTCTAAATCAAATTCCCATCTTATCTCTCCAACGGCATCACTAGGGATACTAGCATGTTCAAAAATCACGTTATTTTGTTGGCAAATAGTAGAACGATAGGCTCGGTCTCCAACGACTACATCTCCCACGATTTTTGCTTCAATATTTCTAAAACAGACGCCTACGGTATATTGAAAATCTCTTCTAATAATACTTAGTAATTGTCCATCTCTGTATTCTTCTACTGCTACACTGACTACAAATAGGCCAGCAATATTGGGTATTCCTGAGATGATGCCAGTCATAGAATCAATTGTGACGGAGGTAGAATTTCCATCAACTCTAGAATTACCTAAGGGGAACGTTTCATTAAATAATGGACCAGTATAGTTTAATTCTGTAAAAAAAGGAGCCTGATTTGCACGAGGTGGACATGGAGGAATAGGTCTTGCTCCAATACAGGTGGTATAGCGTTCTCTACTTAAATCGTTGCCTCCTCCATCTAGTGGTTTTTCAAAATAATAGACTAAACTATCTCCGTCTGGATCGGTCGCAGAGTGATCAAATCGCATCTCAAAATTTTGGCAAATAACCAAGTCTGGAAAGTTATTGAATACAGGACTAGAGTTACAATTTTGTTGTGCGCTGGACGTAATTTCTACATAATAAGTCGACCCACGGTCATCGGCGTTTCGAATATTATTGATGCCTATGTTCCTACAACACCTTTGATAGACAATAAAATAACTTTCCTCACTTAAATTTAATGAAACATCGTAATCACTTAGTCTAAACCTGTAAATACCTTCTTCCACCACAGGCGGTATACTTTCTAAACAGAGCAATTCATTGGGTTCTACTGATCTTTTTTGTAACAATGGGACTCCAAAATTCACATCTTGATCCCCTTGGTTCAAGTCAAAACAATCTTGATTAGTCCCACATCTATAAATGGAAATAATAGCTAGAGAATCAAAATCGGCTCCGTCACCTAAGGAATCCCTATATACTTTTAGTTCTATTTCATAATCTCCGTTTCCTAAACACTTATAGGTCATTTCTCCGCCAATAATATGTTTTGCAAATGCTTGTTGTGCGCAGCAAGAACAAAGTAATAGTAGCAGATATTTTAAAAATTTTTGATTCATTGATGGGTCGTTTTTATATCAAGACTTTAAGACTTGGTAAGTTTTTGTAAGACTTGGTAAGTTTTAAAAACTTCCCAAGTCTCAAGTCTCATCGGACAAGTGTAGCATATCCTTGTCTAGTATGTTTTTCTCCTCTATTGTCCACAAACTCAATTAGGTACGTGTATACGCCTGAAGGTGCAACTTTCCCCACATTATTTTTTTGTCCATTCCATCCTTCTCCAAAGGTCATGGTGGAGAATACCTGTTCCCCCCATCTATTCCAAATACTGAACCGATATTCCAACGAACCGAAGGAAAAACCGACAGGTAGAAATAAATCATTTAGCCCATCTCCGTTAGGCGTAAAAGCATTGGGCACAAATAAATCTATAGAAGGGATAATATCAATTATTGCAGAGGTGGTATCTGTGCAGCCACTTTGATGTTCCACTATTAGGGTTACTACTTGCATTCCCGTATCTGGAAAAGTGAAAACAGGGTTTTGTTCGTTTGAGCGATCTAACCCATTAAAGTCCCAATTCCAAGAAGCAGCATTTAGTGATTGATCTATAAAATTAGCAGTTGGATTGACAATTTTTATTTCTTCAGGCGTAAAGGAAAAGTCGGCAGTAGGAGAGGGGCTAACCCTTACTAAATTCCCATAAACAGATTCTGTTTGACAGCCAGAGGGAGAGAGAATGGATAAGGTGACACCAAAATTTCCCGAGTTTTCATATACATGGGTTGGGGCTACTTCTGTACTTGTATTCCCATCTCCAAAATTCCAATTAATGGCATAGTCATCTGTTAAAATTCCTTCTAAATTATCGAAAGTTATATCTACAGGTGCACATTCATCAATGCCCATTGGGGGAGGAAAAAGTTCTTCTGATAAGGGGAAGTAATCTAATGTTTTTATTTCCTCAGCAGAGCAGTTATTTTCATCAATTGCGGTGAGGGTTACTTCCAATGCTCCCGCACTAGTATACTGATGGGTAGGCATAAAATCTGTAGAAGTACTTCCATCACCGAAGTTCCAATTGTAAGTATCAATACCATCGGATTGTGTAGTGGATAAATTGATGAAATTAACAGGGGCATTCGCATCACAAGTATCGTAATCAAATTCAAAGTTGGCAATTGTTTCTGGAAAAATAGACACATTGATAGTGGCAGAGTCTGCGCAATTTTTGGATTCTTCATTCACATAAAGTGTTCCTAAATAATCCCCGAAAATAGGGAAGTCTACTTGGATTTGCTCATTGTTTGATGCAGCTACTGTACCATTTTTTAAATCGAAATTCCATCGTATACTATTAACAAATTCTGAAGGCTGGCTTTCATGTTCAAAAAGAATACTACCTTCTTGACAAACTGTAGTCCTAAAAGCATTGTCTCCGATAACTTCATCACTAGTAATGATAGCCGTAATGGAGCGTTCACATGGAACAATTTGATGTTGAAAATCTCTTCTTACAGCCCCTAGCAATCTACCATCCCTATATTCTTCTACTACAGCACTAATGACAAATAGCCCAGCAACACTAGGTATTCCAGAAATAAAACCCGTCATAGAATCAATGGTAACAGAAGTATTTATAGTATCTCTAAAGGAAATTCCAAGAGGATTTGTGCTAGAGTAACCTGTATTAAAATCTATCCTTCTATATGGCGGAGGGCAAGGTGGTTCTGGTTGTGTTCCATCACAATCACGACTACTTTCAATAGTTCCCCCTCCATGCACAGGTGTATCAAAAAAGTACACTAAACTGTCTCCATCTGTATCTGTTGCAGAATGAAAATAATCAATATCAAAATTTTGACAAGTAATTAAATCAGGAAAATTATTGAAAGTTGGGCTATTATTACATACTTCTTGAGCAAAGGGAGTAATGCCAACAAAAAAAGAATTGCCTTGTTCTGTAGGATTAGGAATATTCACAATTCTTTCGTTTCTACAACATCTTTGATAAACAATATAGTAAGTATTTGGGCTATTAGCTAAAGTAATTCCACTATCACTTAATCTAAATTTGTAGGTGCCTCTTGTTACACATGGAATATTACTAGGAATTAGACACTCTATATCATTGGGAATGATTTCCTCTTCTGAAACTAACGTTGTTAGAAAATTTGTTACTGAAGCATTGACTGGATCTATATTGTGCTGGATAAGACTAGCGCAATCAATTGTACCATCGCATTCATAGATAGCTATTCTAATGTTTTGCTCAAAAGGAATCGGATCACTTTGTAAACATTCTTGATAAACATACAATTCAAACTCATAATCTCCTCCTCCCAAACATCTATAAGTCATTTCCCCACCCACGATATGGTCGGCAGACAAAGAAAAATTATTTAGCAACAAAAAAACAATAACCAAAAAATTAAATCTCATACGGCAAATTACTCGTTTCTGTAAAAATGAACGATTTCTTTTATATAAAATGATCCGATAGAAGTTAAAATTGCCTGCTCTCTTACAATTTTATGTCTAACAAAGCACTAAAGTAATAGATTTAGGAGTTTGTTAAGGAAAAATTCCTATCCTATTTTTTAGCCCAATTACTGATTATTGATATATTTGCAAGTTGTTTGCTTGTGTTTGAGCAGATGCTTAATTTGATTTAGAAACGTGTCGGACACCTCCGAAGGTGTTCGACACGTTGGCTTCTATTTTTTAAGCAACAAGCTAGAGCGGCAATAGTTA
>CAKZUM010000245.1 GCA_937921525.1 uncultured Saprospiraceae bacterium | reverse complement strand
TTGTTTAGAACAGAGAGCAGAGAAGAGAGAGTAGAGACGTATTTCGATTAGAAAACAACGAAATTTCGTCATTTTTTTAAACGAAATCTGTCTCTACTCTCTGCTCTCTATTCTCTGCTCTTTAAAATGTCCAGTAGTGTGGGTACGATCTAATAGACTTGTTCATATACCAACTTGTTATTTGTGAACAAGTCTAATTACGGGGAAATTCAAAATACTTATCTTCTGCTAATAATTCTATCACTTCTATTTCCTGTTGATTACGTAGTTCTTGAGCGACCGTAGCATCGCAGCCAAGCAAGAATAAGTTAGACTGAGGAATCAGATTTCCCAAGCACCAATTTTTATCCAACGGGAAAATATAATTCGGAAAATGAACTAACTCCATTTTAGTATTTTCATTGAGTGCCTTGGTTACCTCTGAAAGTTTGGATAGTTCATCTTCTATTATCCAGGGGTCGGCAAAAGCTTTAGGGGCATTCTCTTCACCGACACCGTGAAAAATGACGGGTGTTTCCGCATCCAAAATTGAAATTATTTTTTCTAATGCGCCATAATCCTCTATGGCAGAAGAGGTAAGAAAAGGGCTAATGAAATCAGGTATACTATGTAGACAAAAAGATTCATCGAAAGGGGTTTTGGCTAAATTGGCCAATTCTTCATACTTTACTTTTCTACTCTGTCCAGAGCTTTCATTTTCAAAAATAATAGGCAAAAATATTTTAAAGTAAAAATCATATTGTTCAGGAATAATGCTTTTTACACGATCCGTATCGCCCATTGCATCCCTACTGCGATGAATCCAAATGGCAGGTTGAATATTATTATTAATAGTCATGAAGTTCTTTGCTTGGAACATTTTTTATCAGAATGTTCAAAGATAAGGACAATCGACTAAAATTGACACGTGAGTCATTGAGTTGATAAGAGTATAAAACAATTCAAGGGCAAGTTCAAGCCAATTGATCGGATGAATTAGTTGCCGTGAATTCTTAAACAACTTCAAAAAATAAGCATTGAAAGACTTAATCAAAAAAATAAAAAGTAGCCAAAATTTAAGTCCTGAAGCTGAGGCATATCTTTATGCCATTTCAAAGAAAAAGACCTTTTCGAAAGGGGAAATTTTAATACGGCAAGGACAGAAAGTAAACAAAATATTTTTTGTAATCAATGGTTGTCTAAGATCCTATTGTATTGACAAAAGTGATAGAGAACATACTTTACAATTTGGTATTAAGGATTGGTGGATAAGTGATTATATCGCCATTCACAATAATAAATTGGCCACGCTAACAGTAGAGTGTCTTAAAGAATCTACTGTCATAGAATTTAATGCGAAGAAACTGAATAATATTTTTACACAATTCCCAGAATATGAACCCTTTCAAAGAAATTTGTTAGAACGACATGTGGTTAGTTTGCACCAACGAATTTTGAATCAATTACAATTGACGGCTGCAGAGCGGTATGATTTATTCTTAGAACAATATCCTGATATGGAGCAGTTTACCCGCAATTACCACATCGCTTCTTATTTAGGGATTACGCAAGAAAGCTTGAGTCGCATTAGGGTTGAAAAAAGCAGAAAATAATTTCTTACCATTACTGGAGATTTTAAAGAACAGAGAACAGAGAGCAGAGAATAGAGATGGGTTTCGTTTAAAATAGGACGAAATTTTATTCTGATTTAAACGAAATCTGTCTCTGCTCTCGCTTCTCTGCTCTCTGTTCTAAGAATGTCGAGTAGTGTGTTTTTTCTTACCATACATCAATTTTTATCTTGTTAGTAGCCTCTACTTTTGTATTAAACGATAAATAATCAAACTACCAAACAATTTCACCCGTCAAATTGTTAAGTTATCTTTTGGTCTTACTAAGCGATTAATTGAAAATTTTAAAAATAAATATGGAGCTGTTAGACAAATTAAAGTGGCGGTATGCTGCAAAAGCCATGAATGGCGAAAAAGTACCACAAGAAAAAGTGGATAATATCATAGAAGCGATCTCTCTTGCGCCCACATCAAGTGGACTGCAACCCTTCGAAGTTTTTGTTATCACTAATCAGGAGGTAAAAGAAAAGATCAGACCAATCGCTTGGAATCAGTCTGTCATTACGGATTGTTCTCATTTGTTAGTCTTCGCAGCTTGGGACACGTATACTGCTGATCGAATCAATAAACAATTCGACTTAACCAATGAGGTTAGAGGCTTTAAAAATGAAGGCTGGGAAAATTATCGCCAAATGTTATTAAGTACCTATCCTCAACAGGATGCGGAGGTCAACTTTAACCACGCGGCTAAACAAGCCTACATCGCTTTTGCAAATGCCATAGTTGCTGCTGCTTTTGAGGAGGTAGACGCTACGCCTATTGAAGGTTTTGTTCCAGATAAACTGGATGAAATATTAGGCTTAAGAGAAAAGGGTTTAAGAAGTTGCGTAATCCTTACCCTTGGCTATAGACAGGCAGATAAAGACTGGTTGGTCAATCTTAAAAAGGTAAGGAAAAGTAAGGCGGATTTAATAACGGAAATTGTTTAGATGTTGTCCGTACCTTTAAAAAAATAAACCACAATGAACCGTCTTCAGATAGCTGTAGACGGTTTGTTTTGATTTTTTCTATAAGGAGAAGTTGCAAACCTTATCGTCGGATGGCTACCGCCGTCTGATGATAAAGTTTTCATCGCCATCGGACGGCGTTAGCCCTAACGATTACCCACAAGTGTAAATTTCTTAAAAAGGAGCGTAGCTTCGGCTCTGTCTGTAGAAAAAAATTATGGGAAAGATATGTAAGGAGCGTAGCTTCGTCCCTGTAAAATTCAACAGGGACGAAGCTACGCTCCTAATTAGCCCGTAACAAGATGTGGGTAATCGTTAGGGCGTTAGCCATCCGACGCCAGCCTTACAGTCAATTATAACTTTTTAAAAAAAAATAATGGCAAGCAAAAAAGAAATCTTAGGAAAGATAAGAATTTTAATTACGCAAAGTTTCAAAAATCCAGAAGAAGCCTTTAACTTTTTTGATAAAAATGGAGACGGGTATTTGGAGTATAAAGAGGTAAAGAAACTAGTAAAGAAGGCAAAAGTAAGCGGTTATCTATCTAGTATTGTGGCTAATAAAATTATTAGAGGTTTAGATAAAGATGTCAATAAAAAACTAAACTGGAAAGAATTTAGTAAAGCAACCAAAGAACTTTTATCATAGAGTAATTCGTCGTTACTTACTCTAAATAGTATCTTTCTTTTTAGGTAACAAAATAGGTCGAGTTGCTTTCTTATTAATAATTAATTGGGACGGCGCTCCCTCTTCAACACCTTGTTTTAGTGCTAGTTGATGCTGGGTGCGATAAGTATGTGCAGCAACAGCTTTTTGTAAAACATCCTTAGAATAGGTGGGTAACTCCTGCGTCTTTTGAGCCATCTTTTTTGAAGGAGATAGATTCACAACAGCCGTTACGATTAAAGCCAAGCCTACCACAGCAGCTACCATAGAAAATAATCTATATATTGATCGGGTAGGGGATGGGCGTTTTCGATTATCTAAACGCTTCCTCAATTGATCCCAAGACTGTGGGGAAGGCATTTCTTCCGCCTGATGTTGTTGCTTTCGAAAAGCTTGAAATAATTTATCTTGTCGATTCATAATTGATCGTTTTTAGCAATTCCTGCATTTTTCGTTTGGCTAGGATTAGTTGAGATTTAGAGGTGTTGATACTAATGCCTAATTCCTCTGCAATTTCTCTATGCTTATAGCCTTCTACTACATACAAATTAAATACCGTCCGATACCCTGTCGGCAATTGATCTAATAAATTTAAAATATCTTGTGCCTCTAATTGTGCTACAATATGTTGATGCGTGGGTGCATCCGTAGGATGTACCTCTATAGACACCTTTAATGGATGTTTCTTGCGTAAAAACATTAAACATTCATTGACGACTATACGACGTATCCAACCCTCAAAACTACCCTCGCCATTAAAAGTATGTATTTTATCAATGGCTTTAAACAGGCCTTCTATCAATAAATCTTCTGCATCTTCCTTGCCTTTAATATATCGCTTACAGACCCCAAACATTTTTGGTGCAAAGCGATCATATAAAGCTTTCTGAGCTTTAGGATCGTCTTTCTTACAACCTTGTATGATGGCTTGTTCCGTCAAAAGCAAAGGTTTAAATGATCTGTTAATAGTTGAAAATACTATAAGGAATGGTTTATTAATTACGGAACCATTCCTAGTAGCAAGTCAATCGTTATCTGACTAGTTACCATATTATAATATAGCTCAAAAAACTATTTAGACTTTATATGATACTAAGATTATTCCTACTTTCTGAACTTTTCCTATTTCGCTCCCCCTTGGGAGTTGGGGGTAATTTCAAGGAAAGGTTTCCTACTCTTATAAACCCCCAACCCCTATGGGGGAGCGATTTTCGATTAATCTCAATAGTCTGCTATGCTTTTGATTGGTTCTATCAAATAATTATGATCAACTAAAGTTGGGCTTCTTATTACTTGAACTTTAAGTCTCAACTAGTCAGATAATAATTGACTTACTCCTAGGTAGTACTCGTTAAAAGGGAACTACCTTTTCTTAAAAGATGCAGTTCCTTAGATTTTTGGTGTTTATACTATAAAAATACTTTCTTTTATTTTTCTATTTACGGTATGGAGCTACTTATCTTTGTGTCTACAATCATTCATTGTATAGACAAGGGAACTTGAAACTATTTTTAATTGTTCTACTGCACTATATTAGAATGCTTTGCCACTAACCAATCGAGCCATATATTTTAAAACAACTTCAACGTTGAATTTAGATCAATGAAGATTATTAACAATCACTACCAGTTAAGCGGTGGCGTAGACCCACTAGCTTTGTGCGAAAAGTACGGAACGCCTTTATATGTATATGATGCCCATATCATCGAGCGTCAATATAAACGCCTAAGAGATGCCTTCCAAGTCCCAGATTTAAGCTTAAATTTTGCTTGTAAAGCATTAACGAATATATCTGTTATAAAATTTTTAAAACAGTTAGGCGCTGGAATAGATTGTGTATCTATACAGGAAGTGAAAATTGCTATTGCGGCAGGGTATCAACCAAAAGAAATATTGTTTACGCCAAGTGGGGTATCTATACAAGAAATCGAAGAAGCCATCGAAATAGGCGTGCATATTAATGCAGACAATATTCCATTATTAGAGGAGTTAGGGAGAAGAAATATTGATGCGCCACTTTGTATTAGAATCAATCCACATGTAATGGCAGGGGGGAATGAAAAAATTTCTGTGGGGCATATTGAATCTAAATTTGGAATTTCTCATACCCAAAGTCCACAGATATTAGAAGTCGTCAAGCGAACAGGTTTGACAATAGAAGGCTTACATATTCATACAGGATCTGATATTTATAATATTGAAGCATTTTTGGAAGCGACAGAAGTATTGATGAATCTGGCGATGGAATTTCCAAACTTGACTTACCTTAATTTTGGCTCAGGTTTCAAAGTGCCGTATCAAGCAGGAGATAAGGAAACAGACATTGAAGCCTTCGGTGCAAAATTTTCTGAACGCTTCAATCGCTTTTGTGAAGCTTATGGCAGAACGCTAAGTCTACACTTTGAACCAGGTAAATTTCTAGTGAGTGAGGCTGGTTATTTTTTGGTTCCTGTGAATGTGGTAAAGACAGCACCCACAAAAGTTTTTTTAGGAGTAGACTCTGGACAGAATCATATTATTCGACCTATGTTTTATGATGCGTATCATAAAATAACCAACCTCTCCAACCCAAATGGAAAGAAGGAGGAATATTCTGTGGTCGGTTATATTTGTGAGACAGATACCTTAGGTACAGACAGAATGCTTTCGGCTGCAAAAGCAGGAGATATTTTGGCAATTCATAATGCAGGTGCTTATTGCTATTCTATGTCGAACAATTACAACTCTCGTTTTAGACCAGCAGAAGCGATGGTTTATGAAGGAAAAGACTACTTGGTCAGACAACGAGAGACAATGGATGATTTATTAAGAACACAGACACAGGTAGATGTCTTTGCAAAAGAGATAGCGTGAGAAAAGTAAAGGCCGAAAAATTGGCACAATTAACGGGGCATGACGCATCTATTTTTAAAGTAGTTGGATTTAAAGAACCTAATCTGTTTTTATCTGGTGCAGGGGATGGCTGGGTAGTCGTATGGGATTTAAAGGCACCAGATATGGGACGACTAATTTCTAAAGTAGATCAACAAATTTTTTCTTTATGCTATATAGATGGACATGAATTGATCCTTGCCGGAAATATGGAGGGTGGTTTACATTGGATTAATTTAAATGAACCAGATAACACAAAGAATATTGCGCATCATAAGAATGGTGTTTTTGCCATAGAGCGAGTAGGGGAGTCTGTATTTACGGCAGGAGGTAATGGCTTATTAACTCGCTGGGATATTAAGACTACTAGTTCAATTGAGAGTATACATTTGAGCAATAAAAGCCTTCGATGTATGGCGTATTCGGTGGAAAGAAATGAGCTAGCGGTGGGTGCAAGTGATCAGAATATTTACTTATTGGATGCTACTACGCTAGACCTAAAAAACACAATCGAAGCCGCACATGATAACTCCGTTTTTACACTACAATACAGTCCTGATAATAAATACTTAGTAAGCGGTGGCAGAGATGCTCTTTTGCGAGTAAGAAGCATAGAAAACGGATTTGAAGAAATTAGCCAACAACCTGCTCACTGGTTTACGATCAATCATTTAGCATACCATCCAGACGGTGCTCTATTCGCAACAGCTAGTCGGGATAAAACGATTAAGGTATGGGATGCCTCAACTTTTCAATTATTAAAAGTACTAGATACTACAAGGTATGGCGGGCATCTGAATTCTGTCAATCATTTGTATTGGTCTACCCACAATAACTGTTTAATATCTTGCAGCGATGATCGCTCTATAATTTTATGGTCTATAGAGTAATAGCATATATTTTTCCTTCCAAACTAGACTTCAAACAAGCCCTGTCACACTTTACTAAAATAAATTCCATTTTCACGAATAATTAAAGTAGAAAAATTTTGATATGTTTGTTTTGGTTTTTATATTTGCAACCGAACAACAAGAATATCCAAAATTTTTTAATTAGAAAACCGATAATCCATGAACGACCACTACGGTATCTCCCCCAACCTACAAGTTTTATCCTTTACCTCTCTTCTAGATGAATGGGAAAATAGAAACTTGCTAAAAGATTTACAACAACGTATTAATGATGGTATCAATCAATTTGTAATTGATTTAGCAGAAGTAAAAATTATTAATAGTGTTGGCATCAATTTCTTATTATCTTTATTATCACGGGTTCAGAAAGCAAATGGTCAGTTGTTTTTAATGAATGTATCTGATTATGTGTATCGGTTATTAGACGTGACGAAATTAACATCTGTATTTGAGATGATGACTTCTGCTGATGATACTGTTTTAGAATTTGAAGAAGAGGCTATGTTTGTTTAGAGAATGGTTGTAGCCTAAGAAAAGAAAAGGGTGTAAAGAGCAGAGATATTTTTAATAATAATATCTCTACTTTTTACACCCTTTTTCTATTTAAACAACTTCGTTACTAAGCTAAGATATACTCTTTGTGATCTAAGATTTTTAATTTGTCCAGCAACAGGAAGTTGCTGGACAAAAGGCTTTCTAAGAGTAGATTGGTGGAAATCATAAACTGTCGTTTAATGTAAGTAAGTCTCGTAGCTCAAGCTTCTAGCTTGAGAGATAACTCAGGCTGGAAGCCTGAGCTACGGTAGGCAAGAAAAAAAAGAGCGGATGATTTAAGATCATCCGCTCTCAAAAGACGATAGCGTCTACGTCATAAGCCCGCCCGTCTGATGGCAGTCGGGCTGGTCGGACTTCTGACAGTCAAACGAAGTTTGACGATCTGACAACTGACTTCTAAAATAAAATTACTCTACACTAAACGCACTATCTGCAACACCAGAATTAACTTTAATTTCTGTCACCTTCATCACTAATGGAGCAGGCATAGCACCGCTAGTAGTGCTAGTGTAAGGAAACATTATTCCATCTACTTCCTTATAATCTGTCATATCTTTGATTAAAGTCATAGTTTGTTCACCCGCTTCTATAACAGTGATTTCTCTAATTTTCAAGAAGCTTTCGGCGTCAAAGAAATTAGTGACTTTCTGTCCTTCTGAATCTGTTACTTCTACTACGTAAGCATTTTTTCCATCTACTTGTTCCGTACCCACTAATTTGGCAGTGCTCCCCATTTCTTTCATCTTCATTTCAGGAAATAGCATTGCTTGCTTTTTAGTTCTAGCTATATCTTCTGGAGACATCATAGCCGATTGACCCATTTGACCTTGCTTGCCTTTTGTTCCATCAAATACACTTTCTTGGATAGTCATGCCTTGAGACGTTAACTTAGTCATTACTTTATTAGGTGCTTTTTGTACTAGGATCATTTCTAGAGGTTGGCCCATCATCTCTGCACCCATGGTCATGCTAAGATCTTTTACAGCCATTAACTTTTCTTTTCCACCAATAGCAGATATATATTTATCCACTACCATTTCCGCAGTCATATTGGCAGCACCAGCACTTTCTTCCATAATCAATTTATTACCATAAGTATCGTAATAATTGATTGCTCCAAACTCACTTAAAGTCTCCGCTACTTCGCCTTTATTACCGACCACCAAAATATGCGCATTATCTGGCTTTAAATACTTCTGAGCCATTGCCATAATGTCGTCAGCTGTAACCGCATTTAGCTTCTCTAAATAAGTTGCATAGTAATCAGCAGGTAAATTATATCTAGCAATATTTCTTGCGAAACGAGCAACTGTCTGTCCATCTTCTAAAGATCGAGCAAAGCTACCTGTGATATAATTTTTAACAGAAGTTAGTTCCTTTTCTGAAACTTTTTCCGTTCTCAATCTATTCATTTCATTTAGAAATTCTTTGATTGATCCCTGTGTTACCTCATTTCTTACAGAAGCAGTTGCCTTGAAAACACCTACATACGGATCATACGAAAGACTTGATCTAGCGCCATAGGTATAGGCTTTATCTTCTCTTAGATTTTGCATTAATCTACTGCCAAAATAGCCACCAATGATCGTATTTAAAACCCGTCCTTGAATCACGTCATCCGTGCCTGGCTTTAAATCTACAGGGTAGGTTACATTGATAACCGACTGTACTGCACCAGACTTACTTACAAAGTCCACTTGCGTTTTAGCAGGTGCTTGAGGCATTGCATATTCTTTCTTGGTTACTGTACCTTTGCCCCAGCCGCCAAAATATTTTTCTGCTAATGGTTTAGCTTCTGCTGCAGAAATATCTCCTACAATAATTA
>CAKZUM010000244.1 GCA_937921525.1 uncultured Saprospiraceae bacterium | reverse complement strand
GTGTCCTAACAATCAAGCACTTACAACTAACCTCAGTCTACATTCTTAAACAACTTCTATAAGTAAAATATCATCAACATAATACTTATAAGACATAATTCAACACAGAGCTACTTTGTAGCTACACGGATTTTTTTTGGAATTTTGTAGGTCGTGTATCACACACTACTGGACATTGTTTAGAACAGAGAGCAGACCAGCCCGACTGCCGTCAGGCGGGCGGGGAAGAGAGAGTAGAGACGTATTTCGATCAGAGAACGACGAAATTTCGTCATTTTTTAAACGTAATCTGTCTCTATTCTCTGCTCTCTATTCTCTGCTCTTTAAAATGTCCAGTAGTATGGTCGTGTATCTATAATTAAATCTATTATTAGAGATTTCTATTAAAATTTTAATTCTTTAACCTGCAACACTTTGAAATTCTTCCTATAATTTGTTATATTTGTATTACTACACAATATTTTTGTCAACTGAATTGAGCTTCTCTGCTCAAAATTTTCCCATCGTAATTACTATTCTATAATCTACTTATCCCCTCTCTGGCTTGTATGTACTACAACATACATTGTTATTAATTTTGATTCTTTCTTTGACAAATCCAGTGGAAACGATCAAAAAAAATAAACCCAACACTCCCTCTGGTCGCTTTTGATTTTTCTATTCAACTGAACGCTGAATTTGTCAAAGGATGTTAATTTTCAAACAAAAACTATGAACAAGCAACTAAAAGTATACGCTGTACATTTGGTCTTGTGCCTTTTTTTTAGCACAAGTTTATTTGCTCAACCTGATTTGAGTATTGATAAAGATCGTCTGATCAGAGATCTTAGAACAGATTTGTTAGATAATAATGATCAATGTTACATTAATGAAGGATGTGTGGGCGGATATGGTGCTAGACAATTGATTAAATTCACTACACATATTCGAAATGTGGGTGATCAAGATTTTGTTGTTGGAGCTCCACCTAGTGACCCTAGCTTAGAAAATGAAATTTGGGAGTGGGATGAATGTCACCAGCATTGGCATTACGAAAGCTATGCTAGATATATCTTATATGACCAAAATGGTAATGAAACTCCCGCTGGTTTTAAAAATGGGTTTTGCTTGATGGACTCCGAATGTAGTGGTGGTGGCAGCTTAACGTATAATTGTAGGTATCAAGGTATATCTGCAGGGTGCGGAGATATTTACTCTTGGTCATTACCTTGTCAATGGATAGATGTAACAGATATTCCAAGTGGTGTCTATCGCCTAGTCAATCAAGTTAATTGGTTGCGTTCTTCTGATTATTTTAACAATTCAGAGGTCAATTATTCTAATAATGAAGCGAGTATTTGCATACAAATAAGTCGCGATGCCAACGGCAGACACCTTGTAAATGTTTTATCTGATGCGAATTGTGGTTGCACAGATAATGATTCAGACGGTGTATGTGCAATTGAAGATTGTAATGATAACAATGCAAACCTACCAGCTACACCTGGTACTAGCTGTAATGATAATAACCCTAATACTGGAAATGATGTAATCCTCGCAGATGGTTGTACTTGCCAAGGAACTATTATTAGCTGTCCAGATGCAGATAATGATGGCATCTGTGCTAATGAAGACTGTGATGATAATAATCCTAATCTTCCTGCTGCCCCAGGTACTAGTTGTAATGATAACAACAGTAATACCAGCAATGATGTAATTCTTGCAGATGGCTGTACTTGTCGGGGTACTTCTGATGGTGGCGAAACGACCATCTCTTGTGGACCTTTAACGATCACTTATGGTGGTGGACAGATAGACATGGTCGGAGGTGATAATTATAAATTTAAAATTCATGATCTTGATAATGGTTGGAATGAAGTATTTAGTTGTGTCTCTAATTGTGGTGGCTCTCAGACAGCGGTTCTACCAAATGGGTTTTATAAAATTAAAATTTACAATTTCAATTGGTCTGTAGTAGAATGTGATGTAGATGTAATGCTTACCAATAGCACAGGTGCCTGTCCTGATGCAGATAATGACGGGGTTTGTGCTGCGTCCGATTGTAATGATAATAATCCAAGTATTCCTGCCACACCTGGTACACCTTGTAGTGATAATAACAGTAGCACCACTAATGATGTTATCCTTGCAGATGGTTGTACTTGTCGGGGTACGACTACCACCTGTACAGATGCAGATGGCGATGGCGTATGTGCTACTGATGATTGTAATGACAATAATGCCAATCTTCCTGCTACACCTGGTACTAGCTGTAATGATAATAATAGCAATACCAGCAACGATGTTATTCTTGCGGATGGTTGTACCTGTCGAGGCACGACTACCAACTGCACAGATGCAGATGGCGATGGTGTATGTGCTGATGCAGATTGTAATGACAATAATGCCAATCTTCCTGCTACGCCTGGTACTAGTTGTAATGATAACAATAGCAATACAACTAATGATGTGATACTTACCGATGGCTGTACTTGTCGTGGTACGACAAGTGGAGGTGGAGGTGATAATGGTACGACCATTAGCTGTGGGGAAATTACTATCGTATATGGTAGTGGTCAAATATCAATAACAGGCAACAGTGGTAGTATTTATCGTTTTAAAATACACGATTTGAATAATGGATGGGTAGAAGTATTGAACTGTGTTACAAGCGACTGTGGTTCGTCACAGACAGCAAGTCTTCCAGATGGTCTATATAAAGTTAAAATATATAATGCCAGCTGGGTGAATATTTGTGACCAAGATGTCACACTATCTGGAGGAGGTGGTGGTGGTGGATCTTGCACCGATGCAGATGGAGATGGCGTATGTGCTGATGCAGATTGTAATGACAATAATGCCAATCTTCCTGCTACGCCCGGTACTAGTTGTAATGACAATAATAGCAATACCACCAATGATGTAATTCTTGCGGATGGCTGTACTTGTAGAGGCACAGATGATACTTGTCTGGACTCAGATGGCGATGGTGTATGTAATGATGATGATTGTGCTATCAATAATCCTAACCTTCCTGCTACACCAGGATCAAGCTGTAACGATAATAATAGCAATACTTCCAATGATGTAATTCTCGCAGATGGTTGTACATGCCAAGGAACATCAACAGGTGGAGGTACCACAGGCACTTGTAGTGATATTAATATTACTACTTCTGCAAATACAATCAACATTACTGGACTGACCGCACCAATTGAAATTATTAAAGTATATCGGACAAATAATGGTTGGCAATTAGTATATGACTGTGTTGCAAACTGTGGAACAGAACAAGAAATTACTGATTTAACTCCTGGAAACTATGTAGTAGAAGTACAATTCTTTTCTGCTAGTTGGGGAGTCATTTGTTCAGAACAAAAAACATTAGTTGTTAGTACTATTAATTCAAATGACAGCAGTACTCCTTCCTTTCTTATAGGAGAAAAGAATACATCTAATCTTTTTAACAAACCCGTCAAATTTGATTTGTATCCAAATCCTGCACAAGAAAAGATTTGGGTAAATCTATCCAATTGGGATCATCAAAAGGTGGAGTTAAAAATAGTCAATCATCTAGCTCAAGTAGTGGCTCGATATTCTATCCAACACCAAGAAGGAATGGTGCATTCAATAGATATACCTAATTTAGGGAATGGCTTACATTTTGTCCAGATTAGTAACGGAACTCAAACGCTAACGAAGAAATTGTTTATTTCTAAGTAAAGGATGAATCATTCACTCGAGCACTTTGAGTGATCGAATGAATTGAGTAAAAAAACCGCCAAGGAATAGTTATTCCTTGGCGGTTTTCTTTTTTAATTCTTTTATTAAGCTGGCTAACTTTGGGTTTCTTATTTTAACTGATCCAAGGCATCCTGAATCGCCTTTCTTTGCTGCTTTTTTTGAATAACAATTGGAGGAACCGCTCTTTCTGAACAATCTTCGATAGCACATCTTTCACAAGTGACACTAACCATCCTTT
>CAKZUM010000243.1 GCA_937921525.1 uncultured Saprospiraceae bacterium | reverse complement strand
AATAGAAACGTATGAGCCAGAATAACTACTCCGTAGTTCCTTAGTAACGACGAAATAATAAGTTGGTCACCCGCCCGACTGCGTCAGCGGGCTGGTCTGGACGAGAAGATTTTGTTCTCAGTTTTTCTTAAAAAATCCTTGCATAGCCTAGCTACGGAAGTATTTTTTAAGAGAAAATGAGGGCAAAAGATTCCGTCCTAGATGTTCAAGTTATTGTTTTGTCGTTACTTAATAAAGGCTTAAATATTGGCAATATTAGATGTAAAGACCTTATATTATCGTTATAAAAGGTCTTTGTTTCTTTAAAAAATAAGTACGAAATGCATTACCGCATAATTACAAAATGGCTATGTTGCTTTTTTATATTTCAAATGGGCAGTTTAAGTGTAGCCGCACAGTGGGGAGATATTATTTATGACGATACGATTTATCAAGAAAATATTCATACCGTCAAGTTTCATATAAGAGGTTTTCCTTTAACACAACCCATTTTAGATTTAGATTCAAGAGCAACCTTGGAACTAAGTTTTGATGATTTAAATTCAGATCTTAGTAATTATTACTACACCATTCTTCATTGTGATGCCGATTGGACGCCTTCTGCTTTGAACACGCTAGAATTTTTAAAAGGCTTTGATGAAGAGGAAATTCGGGATCCTAATTTTTCTTTTAATACATTGACGGAGTACACTCATTTTCAATTACAAATTCCGAATAGAAATATGAGTTGGACAAAGTCTGGCAATTATATTTTATTGGTATATGACGGAGACAAAAATCCAGTATTAACGAGGCGTTTTCTTGCAGTAGAACCATTAGTTCGTATTGATGTGGATATGACCCGACCTGCTGTGATGCAAAAATTTAAAACCCATCAAGAATTAGATTTCAAAGTATCTTTTGAACGCTTAGAAGTAAAAGAACCGAAGACAGAATTGAAAGCAACTATTTTACAAAATGGTCGCTGGGATAATGCCATTAGAGGTATACCGCCCTATTTTTTATATGACGGAGAAGTCGTTTTTGATTATCAAGATAAGATCAGTTTTCCAGCAGGGAAGGAGTATCGGTATATAGATTTAAGGAGTTTTGAATTTCGAGCAGAAGGCGTTGCTGCTATTGAAGAATATGAAGACGTATACGAAATAACTTTACATCCTGATCCTGTTAGAAAATACCAGCCTTATTCTTTTGTCAGAGACATTAATGGAAACTTCACAATAGAAAATTTACATCGAAACATTGATGAGTTAGAAAGTGATTATGCTATGACTTTATTTTCCTTAAAAAAGAGTGTTCCTTATCCAGATGCTGAGGTATATCTCTTTGGAAAAGTGACCGATTGGAGAATACAAGAGCCTTACAAAATGATCTATAATGAAGAGTTAGGGGGGTATCTATTAGATATTTTATTAAAGCAAGGTTTTTATAATTATAGTTTTGCAGTAGTCAAAGACAAGAGTTCCGCTATTGATCTATCCCACACAGAAGGCGATTGGTTTGAAACTGAAAATGATTATACTATCTTAATTTATTATCGCACATTTGGCGATCGTTACGATAGGTTGGTTGGAGCGTATACATTTAATTCTTCTTTACGAAAATAAAAAATACCCATTCCTATTATGAATGATAATGCCCTTATAATTTTTATAAAAAATCCAGAGTTAGGAAAAGTAAAAACCCGCTTGGCCAAAACAGTAGGTGATGAAAGAGCATTAGCCATCTATAAGGCTTTAATGGAACACACAAGAAATATAGCATTATCCGTTTCCTCAGACCGCTTACTATTCTATAGTCAAAAAATACATCCCAACGATAATTGGTCAATCGTAGATTTTAAAAAGCATCTACAAGCTACAGGAGATTTAGGAACAAAAATGAAGACAGCTTTTCAACAGGCTTTTCAAGATCATCAAAAGGTAGTGATTATCGGTAGTGATTGTGCTTCCCTAACACCTGCTATAGTAAAAGTAGCTTTCCGACAGTTAGAAAAACATTCTTTTGTAATTGGTCCTGCACTAGATGGCGGCTATTATTTGCTGGGCATGAACCAATATGCCCCTAGCGTTTTCGATGATATAGCTTGGAGTACTGCTAGTGTGCTGGAAGATACGAAACAACGCATTAAGGCATTAGATTTGGATTATGTGCTTTTGCCCGCTTTATCAGATATTGATTTTGAGGAAGATTGGGATCGGTATGGATGGGATGTGTAAATGATCTATTTCTTTATACAATTCACCTTATCTTCATTTTTCGATAGAAGGTCATGGATTGACCTTCTATCGAGATAAAGGATAAGTCTTCTATTAAAAATTCTAATTTTTCTTCTTCTCTTCTCTACAAGGACCACAAGTATCTCCATGAGTTTTATGGTGCGCCCAATCTCTTGCGTTTATTTTAAGCGTAAATTTAGCAGTAGAAGTCATGCCAAAGGGACGGTGGCAAATAAACATTTTTCCTTTATTTTTCACGTTGTCGCACTCACATGCACCATTGGTTGTATCTGGAAAACAGGCATTATTATCGTCTCCATCAAATAAAGGATCCGAAGCATCTACTCCCGTATAAAAACCGTCATAGTCATTATCTGTTCCTATACATGCAGCTGCACTGGCATTTGGGCTACACGGATTTCTAGGATTAGAGTCATGAAAATGGTGATAGCTATCCCCACCTGTCTCCTCATAATCTGAAATACCATCGTTATCGGTATCACTATTAGAATCAAATTTATTAGCATCTACATAATCCACTACTCCGTCGCCATCGTCGTCCCAGTCTAAAATATTAATCCATCCATCACCATCA
This sequence comes from uncultured Saprospiraceae bacterium, assembly GCA_937921525.1. Classification (GTDB taxonomy): domain Bacteria; phylum Bacteroidota; class Bacteroidia; order Chitinophagales; family Saprospiraceae; genus JAFMDF01. Next base: position 15,775 of record CAKZUM010000243.1, on the reverse strand, counting down.
AAATCACAGTATGCGCCAATAAGCATAGGGTCGCACGATTCTAATGGATCGCTTTCGCCTGCATCTAATTGTCCATTTCGATTAGCGTCTTCTTCACCATCCAGCAGACCATCTCCATCCGTATCATTATTATAAGGATCGGTATCTTTGCCTTCGTTATATACATTATCTTCGCCTATTTCTATTGCATCATAAATACCATCTTGATCGCTGTCTATCGGCGCTGAATTAGGGCTACAGTTTTCATTATTAGGTACGCAATAATTTTCATCATTTTCATCAAATAATGTATGATCAAATGGATAATTACTAAAATAACCATCTTCGTCTATATCTTCTCCAATACATGCAGTAGAGACCACTGGACTACAGGCGTCCAAAGGATCAGTTTCCGCATTTTTTTCTTGCCCATCGCTTTGCCCATCACCATCACTGTCACTTTCTGGATTATAGTTTTCCGCATCTAACCAATCGAAAACGCCATCATTATCATCATCATGGTCTGTCTCATTCAATTGTCCATCCCCGTCAAAATCGCAGGCTGGGTTGCTATTTATTGGATCGCAAAAGACTAGAGGGTTGCTTTCGCCTGCATCCATTTGTCCATTTTTATTAGCGTCTTCCTCCCCATCTGATATTCCATCTCCATCCGAATCTGCCAATAAAGGATTCATGTCTATTCCTTCATCATATTTGCCGTCACCACCTGTTTCCATACTATCAGAAATGCCATCACCATCACTATCAGAATTTGGATCCGTAGGATCAATATCGTCTTTTTCATGAACCCCATCATAGTCTTCGTCATAATTACATGGACCACAAATATCTCCATGTGCTTTATGATGTAACCAACCAGAAAGACTAACTGTCTTAGTTTTTCTATTAGCAGGGTTGCCCGGAGGAATGTGACAAATGACTATTTTACCATCCTTATCATCATCCTTACAATCACAATTATTATTACTTAAATCTGGAAAACAACTTTCCATATCATCTCCGTCATATTGCATGTGATTTAGCGGATAATTAGCGAAAAAACCATCGCCATCTTCATCTATACCTGTGCAATTTATCGTGTTTGGATCACAGGCACTCAATGGATTAGAATCCGTAGCTGCATCATATTGTCCATCTTTTCCTGTTTCTTCATCATCACTCAAACCGTCTCCATCAGAATCACTATTTTTATTGAAGATATCTACATCTAAAGAATCTGGAACGCCATCATTGTCTTTATCCAAATCAATTTCATTGTGGATTCCATCTTTATCAAAATCACAAATCGAAAGGGTGTTATCAATTGAACAGGTATCTAACTTTGTCCAATTGCTATCAACTGTTATTTCATTCTTTTCTACACCTGTTTCTAAAATAAAATTGGGAATATCATTTTGATTATCGGGATGGTTTAAAATTGTCTGGTACAACAATCTAGAACGATCATTATTTGGTCCTTGATAAATAATACTTCCATCTAGATTAAAATCTTTTTGAGTATACCCTGTGACAATAAAATTAGATAACAAATCCGTGTTCTCTTCTTCCAACATAATATGTAAGAACATTTGGAAAACATCATTCTGTGGGCCTTGAAAAATAATTTTAGCATCCCCATTAATATCTCCTGACCACATAGCTCTTTTACCGCCACAATCAGCTCCGGGAACATCTCCCATCACAGGAGTGAAAGGATCTGTAAAATCTATAAATGAAGTAGTAACCAAGTTGAAATTATACGGGTATAAAGAATACAACCCTAAGTGATTTCTATGCTTGATAGAAACATAGTAATTGCCGGGTAACATATTTTCAAAAGTAAGTCTTTCGTCTCCTTTGGGTGACATAATATCTCCATCTCGCTGTAATAAGGCCGATTGAGTATTTAATATAATAGAAGGGTCGTTGGCATCTCTTAACTCTACCAATACCCAATCTACTATTGCATCAGGGCCTGTTATCAGTAATAAATTTTCATCCACTTCTTCACCGCCACCTATACCAACCTGCTTAAACTCGGGCAAATCTGTATAAGGTTCTTGGAGAGGAATTAAATTTAGTTTCCGCAAATCATCTCGCATTAAGCCCAGTTCATTTTCATCAATAACAGCTCCTTGTAAGAAGGCTTTTGCACTTAAGGTGATTCCCTGACAAGATACATCTTGATTAAGAATCATCGTATTGCCACAGTCGTCAGTTGCAGACCAAACTCTTTGAACTAAATTTCCAAAACCATTATCTGAAACTTGTTCTGTGAATTCTAGATCAATCGTATAATCACAATTATCAATCGCTACTATATCCACACCTATTTCTAAACTATCCGTACCATAGGTGCAAATTTTTTCTCTGTCTAATGACAAACTGCCTTCTATAATCATATACGAGATCACTCCACTTCCATGCTCTTCTTGATGTTGATATTCCCAGTGATCTAAGAAAATTTCAAATTGATTGTCAGCAACAATTCTTGCTTTTACCAAAGCAGGATCTTCATCTATTCCTTCTTGATAATTGGCAATAATTACTGGATTATAATAAGTGTTAGCAGATTTGATGTTAATAATTCCTGAGGCCATAGGCATTCTACCTACTTCGCCGATAATGCTACCTTTTGCATCCGTAATTAAACCCATTTCATCTGTAGCCAAATAGGCTGTTGTTTCAAAAGCATGGTTTATTTCTGTATCTTCAGACGCTTCCTCATTCAATTTGAGTTCCACGCTGCTTGCTGTTAAGCCGCTGGCATAAATAGTCGCTGGATCATTTTCGTTGAAAGATTGCATGCCTGAAAACAAGGCAGGTTGTTTACTATAGTTTTTAGAAAAAGAAAGCGTTGTAGAAAGATTATTTAAATTCATTTTTCCAACTTCCCAGTTATACGGGCTAGAAAAACCGCCTTCTTCCATAGCAATCCAAGCAATATTTTCTCCAGTATCGTGAATATCGTCATTGGCTTCTTCTTCTTGTACTTTTAGTTCAAACTGTGTTTTAGCGATGTTCTGAATTCTGGCAATAACTGGGCTTTGGTTATTCTCAGAAATAACTTGCGTAAAAATGATAGGCGTAGTTACGAAATCAATCGGCAGCTGGATTGTTTTCCAACGATGCGTTACATTTTCCATCACGCCTGCTACCATTCTCTTGCCGTTTGGCAAAGTATAAATTCTAAAAATGTCTGGAGCCGTTTTGTCCTGTATTTCAATGGTTTGTTGCTCCGTTCCTGTGTTTCCACATATATCCGTAGCCGACCAAACACGAGTAAGAGTATGATTATAAATCGAACAACCATCCGTTCCTTTAGTACTCAGTTCGTCCGTATTCATCGTAATGGTATTACAATTATCTCTTGCCTCCACAAGAGCAAATGTTGGAATAGCTTCATCACAACTCATGGTAATGTCTGCTGGTACATTTACTAAGAAGGGAGCTATATCATCCAACAAAGAAATCGTTACTAAAGCAGTAGCACAACAGTTGGTTACTTGATTACAAACCTGATAAGAAAACTCATCTAAGCCACAATAAATAGTTGTTGGAGTATAAGCAAATTCTCCATTATTTTTCAAAACAACTGTTCCGTGTTGGGGTGTATCTGTGACAGAAAAAGCAGGATCTACTAAATTTTCATCATTAATAGCAACATTGCCAATTAAACCTGCCCCTGGACAATTATTAATGATTGTATCATTTATAGCGATTATCTCTACTGGATCTGATAGTGTCACCAGACCATAATCATTTGGACATTCCTGATTACAATATTGACTCAAAACATGGTAAGTGCCTGCGGATAAATTAGTGAAAGTAGTTACTTGCTCTGATTCCCAAGTCAATCCTCCATCCAAACTAACCATCACACAAGAATCTTTTTCTTGGGTTATTTTTAAATCAATAACGCCAGTAGTGCCTCCACAAGTAATTGGCCCAATCACTTCTACTTCGTGAATAAAAGCAAGAGGATGTACGGTAAGATCAATAGAATCCATAACTGGACAATTTTCTGCTGTAACTATCAGTTTGACTTTTTCCACAATTGATAAAGAATCCGTAGGTACACTATAAGTTACTAAATGTGCTCCAATACCTGTTCTTTGTGTTGCTGTTGTATTGTTACCAAAATCCCAGGTATAGGTTGCGGGTATTCCTACATCAGTAGCCGAAAATTCGTAGGTATTGCCTTGGCATACCCAGTTTGCATCAGCAGGTGCATTTGTGATAGTTGCAGTAACAATAATTCGAGCTTCTTTTTTTACAATATTAGAAATCAACCAATGAGAACAAGAAGCTCTTCTAGCTAATCGTCTAAACCAAGTAGTTTGATTAATAGTAGAAGGGGCATAGGTCTCTAAGTCTGCTCCAATTATCGTCGTCCAAGTCATGCTATCCGTACTTTCTTCCCAGCTAAATTCAATAGTCCCTCCTTCACCACCATTAGGTGCAGTTTCACTTAGGATTTCTGAAGGATCGTAAGTACCACATACAGATTCATCTCCACTAATAATACCCGCCGCAGAGAAATTTACAATTACTTCTTTTTTGACAATATTAGAATATACCCAAGAACGACAAGAAGCTCTTCTTGCCCCTCTTCTGAACCAAGTTGTTTGGTTAATAACACCAGGCTTATAGGTGGCTTTGTTGGTTCCGTTTATGGCATTCCAAGTAAGTCCATAATCCAAACTTTCTTCCCATTGATATTTGAAAGCACTTTTACTTCCACCCGTTGCATCACGTAGAGATGCAATTTCGTTGGCAGTAAAAGTTCCACAAAATCCTTCATAAGCTCCTATCTCACCTGGGTCATTTACATTATCGCAAATCACGATGGCATAATCTTCCACTTCTCCTAAAACAGCACTTCCATAATAAGCATCTTGTGGGATAGAAGGTCGACTAGGAAATAATCGTACTCTGGAATAAACGGGATCATCAATATCTGTTTCTGTATCCGAAGGAATATCAAACTCAAAATTGTAACTCCCTGTTTGAACTCCTTGATTAACTACTATTTCTCCTGGATCATCAAAATCAGTATCTCTATTAAAATCCATCCATACGATTAGCCATCCATCTCCATTCACTTCTACCGTAGCGGAGCCTCCGTTTCCAGTTGCAGTTTCCCCTGCGGTCCAAAGCCATTCTTCAATAGTGTTCAATCCGTCTTCGTCATCCGAATTATCTTCATCATCTCCAGTACCTGATTGATTTTGAATAGATAAAGGTTCAGAATCAATTGAAGTACCTAAATAGAGCGTAGGTGGATTCGGAACAAGATGGTACGCTCCTGTATATGCATCCATCATCTGGGTTGGATAAGGAGCGGGTAAATCACCCATATCCACCTCTACATCTACGGTAAAAGCAAAATCTAATCCTGTCACCATACCTCCTCCTACTGAAACTAATTGATAAGCACCATAAGTAGTAGCAGTTAAATTAGTAGCAGGTGTCTGTGTAGCCGTTGTTGTCAAATAGGCTAAACTAATAGGTTCTTCGCTTTTATTTAAAGACACCAAATAAGTATCATTCGGTAATCCATCAAAAACAAACTGCCCCATTGAATTGGTCATCGTTTGTCCTAAGAAATTAGCTTGTTCGTCATATAAATACAGCGTCATTTCTTCCAACAAAGCCTCTCCTCCTGTGCTACAAACCCCATCTTCACTTCCATCATCCAAACAGACCGAACCACTAATAGTATTCGTTCCACTAAGTGCAAAACCAAAGTTGAGCGCACTTTCACAGTCGGTACAGCTATTTCCATTGATTTGGGTAACGGTACCATTATTTAATTCCATAGTCACCGTAGTCATACCTAAACTTTGACTACCAGCAGTAACTGTCATATCTATTGGTGTAGCTACCAAAACAGAGTAGATACCATTCGGTAAATTTCTATAATTATAAAGACCATCAAAATCCGTATAAATTGTATCCTTATAGGTATTAGAGGCATAAGTAATACCTTCTAAAGTAATACTAGTAGTATTCGTCAAAATAACGGAGACATTAGCAATTCCTTCTTCTGTGTCATCCTTAATTCCATCTTTGTTTTGATCAAACCAGATAGATTCCCCTACCGTACCTGTTGGTTGATAGCCAAAGGAAGCCCAAGAAACGCCGCCGCTATTTGGTACATAAATGGCTGCTGCCTGATTATTACAAGCGGCACTCAATAAGGCATAATTAGGATCATTAATATCTAAAGGGCTATAGCAAGGATTTCCGTCTGCTTTTGGAGCAGCCGTCAAATCATTGGCATTTAAATTATTGGGTAAGGTATTCGTGTTTACACCAATAGTATAATGGTTTGGTATTAAATTGTCAAATAGATAAAAACCTGCGGCAGTACTTTCTGTTCCATTTGATGTTTGTACAGTTTTGATTGCATTGGTAGCAGTACATACCAAACCATCATTAGGACATAGATAGACAGTTACATTAGGAATTCCTTCTTCCCCCCAGTCTTGTGTACCATTCCCATTGGCATCGTAAAAGATCCTACTTTCTATGAAGCCAGGATAATTAAATCCAAATAAAATTCTATCTGAACAATTCGCACAATATGTATTATTAATAGTAGTAACTTCTCCTCCTACAATTTGAATTTTTTGACTAGTACTTGTTACAGGGAATACAGTATGATTATATCCATCTTTTGGTAAATTTTCATCAATAGTATTTATAACTACTTTATATAATCCATCAGGTAGCCCCGTAAATTGGAAAGTACCATCCTGATTAGAGAGGTGACTAGCAACCGTTTGCGAGACGCCATCTCCATTCAAATCAACTTGGAGCATAATACTTACCAATGCCAATTTATCTTCGACATTATTAATAGTTCCGTCGTTATTTCCATCTAACCAAACATGACCACCTAGTGTTCCTTTTCCGCTCACTCTATAACCAAAATTATTATTCCCGTTGTTCGTATTTCCATCTATATTGGATAAGTAAGTTGATCCATCACAATTTGTACAGCTATTGATTTCGTCAGGGTCAGCAGATTGACCTTCGGTATAAGGAATTGCCTCGTCCATAACTACAACGATAAAGTCACCAGGCGGAAGATTATTAAAAACATAATTTCCCTGATTATCCGTATTGACAACTCGAATTTGAGCATCTTCCAAAGGATCAACTTGACCGTTTCCATTTGTGTCTTCATATAATACAACTTCAATACTTTCAATCCCTTCATCACTCGCATCTTGAGTACCATCTTCATCCCAGTCATAAAATATTTGCCCCGTAATAGAAGAAGATGCCCTTGGATAAAATCCAAAATTATTCTCACTATTTTGCTCCCCTGTAGAAAGGCTTAGAGCAATATTGTTATTAGCAGAGTTATCTGATTCATAGGTGGATGACCAGGTCATATTAGTAGGCAGGGTAGCCTCTACCACCTTAATCACATAATTATTACTAGGATTTAGATTAGCAAATGTATACTTACCAGATTCGTCTGTCACTTCAGTTGGGCAAGAAACGCCTGCCGTGCATGAAGGGCTTTGTAATTCTACCGTCACTCCAGCCAATGGTATTTCCCCATTATTTATAGTGCCATTTCCATTTGCATCTCTATAAACAGTACCCCCAATAGTAGGGGAAACTGAATATCCGAAATTGATCTCTTCAATATTATTTAAACTATTGATTGGTGAAAAAGTAGCTAGATTAGCTGATGGATTCCCCCATCTGTTATCACAGATATTACAAGTACCTGAAGTTTCATCAGGATCACTTGATTGACTAATCGTGCCATTGAAGGAAGTTTCGTCTATCTCCACATAATAATAACCATTGTCTAAAGCATCAAAACGATAATTACCCTCTTTGTCTACCTCTATTGTTTTAACCAATTGCCAAGCACCTTTATTTTTACTACTAGTACAAGTTTTGCTAGTAGAACTTGCTGGATACAAAACAGATCCATTATAATAACAGGCATACAAGCTAACCGTCACACCTGCAAGTAACTTATCTGTATTGCTTTCAAATCCAATAGCTCCTTGCCAGCCATCAGCATCTACATCACTCCAAAGCATACCTGTAATAGAACCCAAAGGATTAATAGTAATAGTTTGAATGTCGCTTGTATCATTTAGTAAGGTATGCCCCACTAACTTTGCGCTATCTACAGCAACATTTGTGGTTGTAGTAATAGCTGTGCTTCCGGGATCTAAAGCTTCAAACTGAAGAGAAATTTGAGTAGCACCTGGTTCTAATTTTTCTAAATCATCCCAAGTAATAATACCATTTTCTTCATCTACAGAAGATGGTTGTGGAATGGCTTCTATGAAAGTAATCTTATTAGGGTCATAGTTATAGCTTACTGGAAGTGTTTCTACTATAGCATTTGGTTTTATAGTTACGGTCGGGTTCGATGAACTAGACTGAACCATTTCGTCAGTAGTAATTCTAAAACCAATTGCATCAATATACGGTTTGGCATTGCCGTTAGAACCATTATTTGTAGCTTGAAATAAAAAGCCCATCCCATTATCATAAGTATCCGTAAAGTCAGAGAAAGACCAATTAGGTTTAGCATCTGTGACGTCTAATACAATCTCACCTCCATTGGTTGCGGAATTAAAATTTATGAAATCCGCAGTAGGAATATTTTGCGCTATAAAATTATTACCCTTCCCATTTTCATGTAATAAAACCGTAAACTGCTCATCTAGTATTGCCCCCTCATAATAAACCTTTGCTACCAGCTCTACTTTAGTAATATTAGCCGTAGTATTTGGCACAGAGAAGGCGCCACCCAAAATTAAATTTCCCCAAAAACCCTCTGCATAATTACCGTCTGGTGCACCATATAAATTGTTAGTCGGTAAGTAACTTCTTTTGTCATCATGATTTATCCATAAATCATAAGTTTGATTAATTGTATTGCTACCAGTTGGAATACTGGTAGTTGGTGTACCAAATTCAATATCTCTAAGAGTGCCGTTTGCAGCAGTATAAATTACATCGGGAATTCCGTTAGGATCAGCAGAAAATCCTGCAAGTGTAGATTTAAATATTTTATTACTTATCGTCCAATAAAGCGCATCTCCTTTGACGTCCAATGCTAAGCCAACACCAGCACAATCACTACCACAGTTCCAAATTGTTTCAATAGAAGAACCATCTAAATTAGCTCTTTTGATAACTTTTTGGTTATCATCTATCCAGTACATTTTTCGATTAGTCGCATCAATTTCAATGTCATAAGGGTGGCTTACATGGGTTGAATTAATTATGGTGCTACTTCCAGAACCATCTAAATTGGTTTTTAAAATAGCATTTTGAATACCTACATATACTTGACTATTAACAGCATCAACTGCTATACTAACAGAATTGAAACCGATGACATTATTATCTAATACTGTTTCAATATTAGAACCATCTAAATTGGCTCTTCTTAAGCGATGGCTTGCTGTTTCTAACCAATAAATTTTATTATTTACCAAATCTAATTCTACTCGATGTGGATTATTTCCTCCTGTTGCATCTGTATCTATTAATGTAATAACATTACTGCCATCTAGATTTGATCTCCGAATATCTTCAGTTCCAGTATCCGTCCAATAAACATAACCGTTTACTAAATCTACAGCTACTCCGATCTTGTCTCCTGAACTAGGTTCTGATGTTATCGAAGATTCTGTCAAAGATCCAGTAGGATCCAGGGTTAATACATTATCTTCGACAGAGGAGCCATTTTGGTAATTTTCTTCTATCCAATATAGTTTATTTTCATAATTTGAATAAAGCCCTTCTGCGTTATTCGAAGCAATGGTATTATCAACATTTTGATAAATATGGTTAGCAATATCAATTGTCATATTAATACTATCACCTTCGTTAAAGTTAGTAACTCCGTTTTGTATCTCGATCTCTGCGGTTAAAATTGGTGCAAAACCGATATATGCTGTTGTATTATTAGCTAAATTAGAAATTTCATAAACTACTGGTGTCGTGTTATGCCACAAGTCAGGGATAACCGAATTTTCCTCGTCAATAACAACCAAATAATAACCATCCATTAAATTACCGAAGGTGTAAGTACCTCCTGTATTGGTTGAAGCTTTGGTAATTAAAAAATCAGTATCATCTACTATTCCATTTCGATTTTCATCAAAATACAGTTCCAACATTACATTAGATAGCCCGCTTTCTCCACCTTCTTGCATTTCATTCGCATGAATGCCATTGTTTGTCCCATCGTCTTCAAATACAACTACATCAATAGTATGTGTACCATTTACTAAAGCAGTTAAATCATTGACTGCTATAGGGTCGTTATTGCCAATACTTACTTCGGTAGCAGTAGTTATTAAAGGTGCCTGAAAGTCAGATGGTACGTCCACTCCGAAAGTAATATTTACAGCATCTTGAGGGTTGAATGATCTATTAAGCCACCATTGGATATGAGAGATAGATTCTGCTGGAGGAGGTGTTGTTTCCCATGTTGTTCCGCCATTAGTAGAATATAGAATAGTAACATCCATACCGTTAGGAAGCGTATTATTGGTTTCTGCTGAACTTGCTTTATAGGTCGTATTAGTGGGAATGGTTGCCGTAAAAACTAAAGGCAAATTATAGTCTAGCAGACCTAAGGTATCAGTGGTACTTTCATTAGTGAAGTTTAGGTTGAAAAGAGTACTATTACCAGGTGTTGCAGTAGACGCAGCACCATTAAAAGTTGTTTCTATTTCGGTAGAAATTAAGGTACCTCCACCAGTACCAAAATCTGCATTAAATTTTTCATTATTTCGACCAGAAGCTACTTCTTGATAAGGAGATAAATTAGAACTACAACCATCATTCAAAGCAGCAAATTCATAATACACAAAACCTACTGCACCTGTATTGTCAGTTGGGTTATTAGAAAAATGCATTTGATCTTCAAATTCTATTATTTTTAATGCGCCTCCTCTTAATTTAATCGCAACCAACCCATGTACTTTGACTAATCGATAACAATTTGCGTCAAATACACCAGGATTACCTACTGGTTGTAATAAAAAATTATAGTCGTAGGTGTAGTCACCATCATTATCAAAACCTTGGCGGATATTTCCTAAATCAAACCAGACGCCTTCCAAAGCAACAGAAGCCCCAGCATGAGAGGTATTAGTTGTTTCCCTCCAACCTTGTTCTAAATTAGGAAAAGCGGCTAGCAATTCACTAGGCACTTTCGCCGTATTATTGGGCCATATTTTATTGGCCATAGCAGAAATTTCTGCTCGACATTTGACCGTATTAGAAGAAGAAGTTGTTAGATCAATTCCATTATCTGTTGCCTTTGCCCATACATCATAGCTCAGTTGTAAATCATCTTCTTGATTAGAAATAGCACCAGTAACTCTATTGTTATTACTATCCATTAAAGGGTACTCCACCAACCAGTATTGAGTGATACACTCACCTGCTTTTATCTTTCCAATAAATCGAGAAGCATCTTGTTGTCCTCCCTGATGAATGAAAGAAAACGTTCCTGTATACGAAACACCACTAGCTGTAGTCGTTGGGTATATACCTGGCGTGTTTTGCGTATTGTTACCAATATAGGCAAATACATCTTCCAAGTCGTTTACTCCATCGTTACAAATTTTTGCACCAATGTAAACAGACTTTGGGCTTGCCCCCGCAGGTGTTTGAATATTATGGTCCACTACCAAATTATGAAGCTCCAACAATTCAATTCGCAAATCACCAATAGGATTGGTAGCAAATAAATTGGTACATCCTATGGAAACAATGCAAAGCAAAAGTGTAAAGATTCTAGCCATTCCTAAAATTTTGAAGAAAGAGATAATCTATTAAACCTATCTATAAGTTGAGTTAACTTACAGATAATCTAGGTTACTTAGATGTAAATCTTCCAATTTCTCTCGTCAATAAATAGTGTGTAAAAAGAGGGGTGCTTAGGTCAATAAAAATCGGGATAAAGCACTTTGTGGCTGGGACTATTACTACGTTAACTATGAATATTGTAATTGTGGGTATAAAAAGTAAAAAGAGGGAAGGGAATAATATATTTCTATCCAAAAATTAAGCCAATTTTTACTTAGAAGTTGTTTTATTATGTTATTGGCAGGGACCACAATAACTACCACCAGCTTGGTGTGTGATCCAGTCAACTACTCGTATTTTAATTGTTTGTGGACCACTAGGTAGATTAGCTGTATTGCAAATAAAAATAAATCCGTCTTCATCTTCATCTGGGCAACTGCATTCGGCTGCATTTCCTTTTGGTTCACAGGCGTTTCTATCGTTCGAGTCATAGTTTGGGTGGTCAACAGGATAATTGCTTATAAACGAGTCACCATCTTGATCTACTCCAACACAAGCATCTGTATTAATATAGGGATCACACGCACTTAAAGGGTCAGAATCTATTCCAATATGAAAAATGCCATCATTCCCTGTCTCTTCATTATCACTGATACCATCTCCATCTGAATCACTATTGGGATTATAAGGGTCGATATCATCTCCATCTGACACCCCGTCATTATCATCATCTGAATCTTCATTATTTAAGATACTATCTCCATCAGCATCACAAAATAAAAGTGTGTTATCAGTCAAGCATTGTGTAGTACTTATCGTCCCTAGTTCTTCTTCCAAGGAGACTATAAAATTAGCTTGGTTCAAATCATTATCAGGATGCTGAAAGATTGTAGTCCAAAGGAACATTGAACGGTCATTAGTGGGTCCTTGAAAAATCACCTGCCCATCCATGTTGAAATCATCTTTTGAATAGCCTTTGCTAATAAAATTAATTAGTTGGTTATTGTTATTTTCATCTAATAATATTTTTATAAACATAAAGAAAATATCATTTGCTAGACCTTGAAAAATGACCTGCCCATCTCCATTCAAATCACCTGCCCATAAAGATATTTTGTCTTTTGATTTCACTCTAGATTTGTATCCTTTTGTAGCTAAAAAGTCATAACTAAAATCAATTTCAGGAATATGATTAGCAGTAAAGGTATACGGAAAATGAGTCTCTATTCCTACATGATTTCTATGCCTCAATTTTATATAATAATCTCCATTCGGTACATTATAAAAATATAAAATATCCTCGCCAAAACTACTCATTACATCTCCGTCTCTTTGCAACAGTGCAGAACAGGTAGCAACTACTTCTGTCAAATTATTAGCGGATCTTAATTCTATAAACACCCAATCTACAATCGCATCATCGCCTGTTTCATTTAATAGCGCATCACTTATCATTTCTCCTCCCCCTCCTACATGAACAAAATTTTCTATATCTGAATAAGGTTCAACAGTAGGGATCAAGCCCTGTATACGCAAATCATCTCTCATAAGACTCGTGTCTTCTGTCCCCACAAGTGCCCCTTGTAGAAATACTTTAAGTTTAAGTGCCACTCCTTGACAGGATACAACTTGCGAATAGGATGTTCTATTACCACAGGCATCATCAGCATACCAAGTTCTAATAGTTCTTTCGTCTGCGCCTACTACCGCTTCTCTTTCATCGTACTGTAAAATCACATTTAAATCACAATTATCTATGACTACTATATCTTTACCTAGTTCTAAACCATCCGATCCTGTTTCACAAATTCTGTCTGTAGTCAAAGGAATACTTCCTTCAATAATCAAATAAGCTATTTTTTCAGGTGTGTGCGTTCCGTCAAGATAAGACCATTCTTGTATTTGTATATTGAAACTCCCTGCATGGTTTTGATTCACTCTAACAGTAAAAGGATCGTTGTCATTCTTGGTCATTGCCCTAGCAATGATTACTGGATTATGGTATTTGTTATTCATAAGCACCTTAGTCCAATTTTGGTCTACATCTACTTGTCCTACTTCTCCGATGATATCTCCTCGTTCATCCGTTATATTTCCAATATCGCCAATAGCTAAGAAGCCAACTGTTTCGAAATCATGATCTAGTTCTGCATCAGCAGATATTTCTTCTTCAATTTTTATATCGACTCCATTCACCTGCAAATTATTTATTCCGGAAATAGCTGGATCTCTTTCAGTAGTACTTTGCATATCAGTAAAAATCAGCGGTATATCATTAAATGCTGTATTAAAATTCAAAGTATTCCAACTATCATTCGCATTCATCAGGCCTGCAACTAATTTATAGTCTCTTACTTGCGTACCTGCTTCCATCGCAATCCATGCAATACGCTCTCTCGCATGTTCTAGATCTTGCCCTTCTTCCTCTTGGACTTTCATATCGAAATGTGTAGTTGAAATATTTCTCAATCGAACAGCTACTGGAGTAGCCTCTTCATTCGTTACTATTTGACTAAAGACCAAAGGAGGTTGATCAAATTTAATAGGGAAAGCTATTTTCTTCCATTCTTGGTATACATTTTCCATTACCCCTGCAATCATTTTTTTACCACTTGGCAACGTATATATTCGAAATATATCTGGTGCCGTAAAATCCTTCACTTGAATAATTTGTTCCTCAGATATACTATTACCACATAAATCTGTAGCTGTCCATGTACGAGTAATTGTATATGCTTCATTTGCGCATTCATTTTCTCCTTTTGTACTAGTTTCATCTTTCTCAATTCTAATGGAAGGGCAATTATCAACAGCCGTTACATTTAAAATAGAGGGAATTTCCTCATCACAACTAACTGTCAAATCTTCAGGTATGTTGAGTAATTTTGGAGCAACAGTATCCGTAAAAAACAAGTAAACAGTAGCCGTATCAGAACTACTACTATTTGGTCCAAATACTTGATAACTAAATTGATCTAATCCGCAAATATCAGTAGTAGCTACGTAATCAAATTCGCCATTGTATTTCATTGTTACCGTTCCGTAAGTTGCCTGTGCTAATAAGCTATACACTTCCAAGATGTCAGTAGTATCATTTTCAGTAACTATGTTAGAATAACTCTGACCAGGGCAAATATTTAAAAAAGTATCGTTTGTTAATATCGTGGCAGGATCGACATTGGATAAAGTGATTAAATCATGTTTATTATAGTAAACATCTTGTTCCATCTCTTTTTCACAAGCCTTAAGAGTAGATATAGCAGGGTAATAGGTGGTACTACCATGCCCTATATACACTACTAATATAATAATCGTTAGCGATAATATTCCTTTAATTCTCATGCTATATATCTATCAGAATAATAGGGAGGTATGAGGTGTAATCTCCGTCTGATGTAGGTAAGTCGTGCCATAGGTACGAATAAAGTACATCAAATGAAGGTCACACCCGAGGTATGAACTGGAGAAAGAAGTAGTTTGTGTGTGTAGTTGAGGATTCTAGGAGGGACTTGTTAGGTCTATCATTAAAAAGGGGAAGTAAATAACGTCTGTATTCTACTATTACAATAATATTGCCAATCCTATAAAAAGCCTGTTAAATACCGAGTCTAGATCATGGTGATTTTAAAAATCAACTCCTAATTTCGTGGCGTTCTAATCGCTTTGATAGATCAGATGTAATTCCAACATATACAAATTTGCGCTGAATACTCGCAATCGCATAGATTTGATACACATCCTTACACTACTGGACATTTTAGAGAGTAGAGAATAGAGAGTAGTGTACATATCCTATTTTTTAGACATAAAAAAAGCCCAACAATCTTACAATTGTTGAGCTTTATTGTACCCGAGGCGGGACTTGAATCTATCTGGCTTGCGCCAGCTAGACAGGCCCGCACGCCCCGAAGAGCACAGGATTTTCTTACTGATAAGGTAATAATTTAGGAAAATCCTTCTCTATTACTTTATACAA
>CAKZUM010000242.1 GCA_937921525.1 uncultured Saprospiraceae bacterium | reverse complement strand
GGCGTAAAAGCATTGGGTACAAATAAATCTATAGAAGGGATGATATCAATTATTGCAGAGGTGGTATCTGTGCAGCCACTTTGATGTTCCACTATTAGGGTTACTACTTGCATTCCCGTATCTGGAAAAGTGAAAACAGGGTTTTGTTCGTTTGAGCGATCTAAACCATTAAAGTTCCAATTCCAAGAAGCAGCATTTAGTGATTGATCTATAAAATTAGCAGTTGGATTGACAATTTTTATTTCTTCAGGCGTAAAGGAAAAGTCGGCAGTAGGAGAGGGGCTAACCCTTACTAAATTACCATAAACAGATTCTGTTTGACAGCCAGAGGGAGAGAGAATGGATAAGGTGACACCAAAATTTCCCGAGTTTTCATATACATGGGTTGGGGCTACTTCTGTACTTGTATTCCCATCTCCAAAATTCCAATTAATGGTATAGTCATCTGTCAAAATACCTTCTAGATTATCGAAGGTGATATCTACAGGTGCGCATTCATCAATGCCCATTGGGGGAGGAAAGAATTCTTCAGATAATGGGAAGTAGTCCAATATTTTTGTTTCCATTGCAGGACAATCATTCTCATCAATAGCGGTAAGGGTTACTTCTAGTGCGCCTGCAATTGTGTATTGATGAACAGGCATAAACTCTGAAGAGGTATTTCCATCTCCAAAGCTCCAGTCATAAGAATCAATGCCTCCAGATTGGGTAGAAGAATTATTAATAAAACTTACTGGAGCATTGGCATCACAGGTATCATAATCAAACTCAAAGTCAGCTATAGTTTCAGGAAAAATAGAGACGTTGATAGTGGCAGAATCTGCGCAGTTTTCAGAATTTAGATTGACGAATAACTTTCCTTCATAGTTTCCAAATGTAGGAAAGTCTACATCAATTTCATCCGTAGTAGCCGTTGCTCTGGTACCATCTAATAAGTCAAAATCCCATAAGACTTGTTCAATAAATTCTGGAGGGGTGCTTTCATGTTCAAAAGTGACACTACCTTCATCACAAATATTGGTTTCAATGTCGGTGATAATTGCGTTGATCGCTCTATCGCAACGCACTACTTGATGCTGAAAATCTCTTCTAATTGTTCCGAGTAACTGCCCGTCTCTGTATTCTTCTACGACGACGCTTATTACAAAAATACCAGCAATATTAGGTATACCAGAGATTAAACCACTCATAGAATCAATCGATACAGAAGTATTAAGGCCATCCGTGGTCGAAGAACCTAGTGGATTAATATTGGTATAATTCGGGCTCAAATAATTGATGGTTTCAAATGTGTTTGGAGAACAAGGAGGAATTGGTTGAGCTCCTTCGCAGCTAAGGCTTTCCGTACCACTAACTATTGTTCCTCCACCAGTTATGGGAGCATCGAAGTAGTATACTAAACTATCACCATCTTCATCTGTAGCCGTATGAAAGTAATCAATATTAAAATTTTGACAGATTAGAAGATCAGGAAAGGTATCAAAAACAGGACTCGAATTGCAAAGTTCTTGTGAGAGAGGGGTAATTTCCGCAAAAAAAGATGTTCCTTGTTCTAATGGATCTGGTATGTTTAATACACCTTCATTTCTGCAACAACGTTGGTACACTATATAATAACTATTTGTACTTCTACTTAATGAAATCCCGAAATCACTTAATCTGAATCTATATATGCCTCTATTAACGCACTGTATATTATCTGCGACTAAACATTCTATACTATTGGGGGCAACTTTTTCTGTACTGATTAAGTCGACAAGAAAATTATTATCGTCAACGTTTTGCTGCATTAGACTAGAACAAGCTACATTTCCACCACATTCGTAAATAGCAATTCTTGCTCTTATATCTAAAGGAGTCGCATCAATACTATCACAATCTTGGTATAATATCATTTCCACTTCATAATCTCCCCCACCCAAACATTTATAAGTCATTTCCCCACCAATAATATGAGAGGCAGATAAAGAAAAGCTACTCAGCAACAAAAAAACAATAACCAAAAAATTAAATCTCATACGGCAAATTACTCGTTTCTGTAAAAATGAACGATTTCTTTTATATAAAATGATCCGATAGAAGTTAAAATTGCCTGCTCTCTTACAATTTTATGTCAAACAAAGCACTAAAGTAATAGATTTAGGAGTTTGTTAAGGAAAAATTCCTATCCTATTTTTTAGCCCAATTACTGATTATTGATATATTTGCAAGTTGTTTGCTTGTGCTTGAGCAGATGCTTAATTTGATTTAAAAACGTGTCGGACACCTCCGAAGGTGTTCGACACGTTGGCTTCTATTTTTTAAGCAACAAGCTAGAGCGGCAATAGTTAAATTAGTTTAAATATTAGTGAATTTGCACAAAACTATATATGGATACAACTATACAAAAAAATAGAAATTATTTTTTAAAAGACGATACGCAGCAGATAAAAGAAATTCTGCTGAATGACGGGATTATTTTATATCCCACAGACACGATATGGGGAGTCGGTTGTGATGCGACTAATCCAGTAGCTATAGAGCGGATTTATAATTTGAAGGAGCGAGATCGATCCAAGCCATTTGTGTTATTAGTGAGTGATATTGATATGCTGAAAAACTATATTGAAGCAGGTCATCCAAGAATGGAGACCCTTCTTTCTTTTCATGTACGACCCTTAACGGTGATCTATGACAAAGGAAAAAACCTTCCAGCAAACGCGGTGAGTGGCGATGGTTCGGTGGCTATTAGAATTGTAAAGGATGTTTTTTGTCATCAATTAATCAGTGATCTAGGCAGGCCCTTAGTGGCTTCCTCTGCGAATATAAGTGGACAGCCTTTTCCTGCTAACTTTGGAGAAGTTAGTTCAGAAGTAATACAAGGAGTGGATTATGTCGTCAACCATCGTAGAGATGATAAAACGGTAAGCGAACCTTCGGTTATTGTAAAATGCACGCCCAAAGGTGAATTAGTCTTTATAAGGGAGTAATTAGAAATGCTTAAACATATATACTTATTTCTTGTTTAGCCTTCAAGATTACTTAATCATCAATTCACTACCGTATACCTTTAGGTTCTTTGGCAAATATCATAAAGAATATAGGATCGTCGAGGTTTGTAACCTCGATGCAGTATGATTATTGCACAGCATCGAGGTTACAAACCTCGACGATCAGTTCCCAAAACAGTATTTTTATAAAATTTAAAAAGTGTACGGTAAAGAAATCATCAATACTTTTCTCCATGTATGACGATGCACAGCAAGAAAAAATTGCTTTCAGATTCCATCCCTATAATGTATTATTGACCCTAATTTTAATGGGTATCACTTCCCTGTTTTTTGCTTTCTCTGCTTCCTATATGTACAGCAGATACCAAACAGGCGTTCCGCCAATTAGACTACCTAATTTATTCTTTTTCAATACCTTAATTTTATTAGCTAGTAGTGGAACGATGCTGTTAGCCAAGCAATCTTATCGACAAGATAATACCACCCGTTATCAATGGATGTTATTGGTCACGATAGGCTTGACGCTCATCTTTTTGTTTTTGCAGATTGTCGCTTGGAAATCTTTATTCAATCAAGAAATATTTGTTGCCTATAGCAATACGGCCTCTTATGTGTATGTGATTAGTGTATTGCACTTTGTACACGTACTCGCTGGCTTACCTTTTCTAATGCTATTTTTACATGCTGCTATTAAGAGAATGAAAGAACCAGTAAGTGTATTGGTCTATTTTTCTGACCCAGAAAAACGCTTAAAATTGGATTTATTGACCAAATATTGGCATTATTTGGATGGATTGTGGCTGTATTTAGTCTTGTTTTTTTGGTTGAATTATTTTTTTCAGTGAGGGCCGTAAAGCGGAGTGTTAATCTGCGTTACCACATATTTATAGCATGAAAAAAACCAACGTCCTACGACTCCTAGACAAAGAAAAAATATCCTATAAAACCTTCCAATACGATTACGATCCAGATCACCTATCTGCCAAAGCCATTGCAGAAGAAAATGGAATCTCCCTTCAACAAGTCTATAAAACCTTAGTTGGTAAAGGAAATGCTACGGGTGTATTAGTAGCCGTAATACCGAGCAATGGCACGCTAAATTTCAAATCGGTGTGCAAAGCAGCAGGTAACAAAAAAATGACCCTTGTAGCAGTTAAAGAACTCCAGGGCTTAACTGGCTACATCAGAGGTGGCTGTTCTCCAATGGCCATGAAAAAGCCTTATCCCGTTTTTTTGGACGAATCCATTATGCAGCAAGAGTTGATTTATGTCAATGCAGGTCAGCGAGGCCTATTGGTAGGTATTGCCCCTGCGGATTTAGTAAGCATCACAAATGCGACTGTAGCCAAAATTAGTTTGGAATAATTAAGCAAAACAATATATTATATTGATTTTCAACTAAATGTAATAATTTGCATCTTCTTGATTTAGGAATAATAAAAAAACAATTATATTGCTTCTACAATGAGAAGTAAAAAGGTTGAATTTAATTAAGCGAACAACGGTCTCACTTCTCTCTTCTAAAGTTCGGTTTTTAAAAAGAAATTTAATAAACAATGGAATTAAAAATTAATGGTCAGGTAAAGCAAGTGGATGTCGAGGACAATATGCCCTTACTATGGGTGCTAAGGGATGAGTTGAACATGACGGGTACAAAGTATGGATGTGGTGTTTCTTCCTGTGGTGCGTGTACAGTTATGATTGATGGCGTTGCTACAAGAACTTGTACATTACCTGCTGCTTCTGCCGCTGGAAAAGAGATTAAAACGATTGAGGGTGTTGCAGAAAGTGGCAACTTATCTGCTGTTCAAAAAGCTTGGATTCAGCATCAGGTACCACAATGTGGCTACTGTCAGTCGGGACAAATTATGGTAGCAGAAGCATTGTTGGATAAAAATCCTGCACCAACTGATGAAGATATTGATGCAGCTATGACTAATATATGCCGTTGTGGAACGTACCAACGGGTACGATCTGCTATTCATACTGCTGCCAAGTGGAGAGCAGATGAAACGACTTTACCAGGATAGTATAAAAATATTATTTTTTTTAAACGAATATAGTCTGACTTCTTAAAGTTTTGCAGAAATGCTTTGAATTCAGATTTTTTAGAAAAATATAGTAACTGTTCTTCACTTTAGCAAAACTCCCCCCGAGGCTTGTACTCTTTCTGCCTCTGGGCAAAAGCCCTCTCTCGTCTTAAAAAGAGGGGAGACATCTGCGGTTAAACATTTCGTTTTGGAAACATATCACAAACGAAAATTTCAATCGGTCGGGGAGGGTTCTCAACTATTGTTGAATACTTACTTTAAAAAATAAAAAAATGGGTAAATGGACTCGTAGAGCATTCATAGCTGGCGGTAGTTTAGCAGGAGTAGGATTGATAGTAGGTATCGGCGGCAATATGTATGTAAATAAAGCAATCAAAAAATACTCCGCCAAAGGGATGGGAGAAGGTTCTTCTCTAAATGCTTGGGTACGAATTGCGCCAGATAATACCATCACGATGGCAGTACCACGTGCAGAAATGGGGCAGGGCGTTTATACAGCGTTGCCGATGCTACTAGCAGAAGAACTGGAAGTAGATATGAACCAAATTGAAATTGTTCATCCTCAGCCAGAATCTCCTTATGCTAACACCCTTCTCTTAGATCCTAATCCAAGAAAGGCATATGCTAGTTATTCTATGATGGCAAAAGTATCTGCTTTCTTACCAGTGGTGGGTACAGGTGGTAGTACTTCTATTCCAGATTTGTATGACCATTTAAGAGAAATGGGGGCAACTGCTAGAGAAGCATTAATTGCCGCTGCTGCTGAAAAATGGGGCGTGTCGGCTGGCGACTGCTATGCAGAAAGTGCGCACATTATTAATAATAAGACCAAAGAAAAATTGTCTTATGGTGCCTTGGCAGAAGCGGCATCAAAAGTGGAATTGGATTTTAATCCGCCACTAAAAGCACAAAAAGATTTTAAACTTTTAGGAAAAAGAATCCAACGTTTAGATATTCCAGAAAAGGTAACGGGTACGGCTGAGTTTGGTATTGACGCACGTCCAGAGGGAATGTTAGTAGCTGCGATTAGACATGCTTCCTATGTGGGGGGGACGGTAAATGGTGTCAACAATATAGACGAAATAGAGAAGATGAGAGGGGTTAAGAAAGTGGTAATGTTGGAAGATGGCTTAGGAGCTGCGGTTATTGCAGATAATACTTGGCGAGCAAAAAATGCTGCCTTAGCATTAGATTTAGATGAAGAGGCTAATAGTTTAGAGAATGTATCTTCTTCTGATATTTCTAAAATGTTGAACGATATAATTGCAGACGATAGCAAGATGATCGGTAAGCCAGAAATTCATGGAGACGTTGCTGCTGCT
>CAKZUM010000241.1 GCA_937921525.1 uncultured Saprospiraceae bacterium | reverse complement strand
GGTCCATAAACTGTAATTGCCATGCGTGCAATGCAATAGCTCTTTTATAATAAGCTGCTTTACTACCATATTTCTCATCTCCAACGATTGGACAACCAATACTAGCAAGTTGAGCTCTTATTTGATGGTATTTTCCTGTTAGTAGTGCAATTTTTATCAAGTGATAGCCCATATCAGAAGATTGAATGTACTCATATCGAAGTCGGCAAGCCTTTGATTTTGCTTGTGGGGTATCAAACAAAATAGCTTTTCTCTCTTCTCTATCTTGCAGCAGATGATGTTCTAATAAAGCTTTAGATACTGCTGGGGCACTATCAGATAGGGCTATATAAGTCTTTTGTATTTGACGTTCTCTAAATATTTCATTGAGTAGTAACAAAACACTTTTCTTCTTTGCTATTAAAATAACTCCTGAAGTGACCCTATCCAACCGATGAACCATTCCCACATAAGGCTTTTTCTTTTTTTTTGATAGATAATCGTAAATAGTGGACTGTACGGTAGGACTACCTCCTTTTGTGCCTTCTACCGCCATATCTGAGTGTTTATTGACGGCTAACCAATCGTTTGTTTCCTGTATGATAGGTGGGTGCATATAGTAGCGCTTGATTAAAATGTCCAGTAGTGTAGTGAAAATGGAGAGATAACGCATAGTCTTTCAGAAAAAGATACAGTTATTATCTAAAAACGAATCTAGTCTCTATTCTCTGCTCTCTATTCTCTGCTCTAACAAAATCAATGAGCAAAATCCATTTCATAATCCCCTTTAATCCGCTCAATAGGTGGATTAAAGTAGCCATACTTAATATGAGGAAACTCTTCCTTGATTAAAGCCATGAGTTGCTTAACGCCTAGACAATCACCTATTTCTTCTAAACCAATTTTTTCTAAATACCAATCTGGATCAATATTAAAATTCCGCCATTGAATCATTTTTAATCCAGTATCTTTTATTAGTTGTCGTAATGCTTCGTATTCAGCGACACTATCCGTTACCCCTGGAAAAACAAAGTAGTTAATACTAGTCCAGCCTCCATGTCGATTGACCACCTTCAAGCTTTCCACAATATCTTCAAATTGATAATTGTTTGGCATATAGTAGGGATCATAAAGTGCTTTTTGAGCAGAGTTGGTGCTAACTCTAATACTATTTAATCCTGCTTGACACAAAGCTTCTACCGCCTTAGGCATACTGCCATTCGTATTAATATTGATACTCCCTTTATCTGTGAATTTTCGGATTTGCGTGATGGCTTCCTTGATGGTTTCCCACATTAATAGGGGCTCTCCTTCACAGCCTTGACCAAAACTTATGATAGGGTAGGGCGCATTCATAAGGTGGGGAACCGTATATTCCACAATTTCTCCAGCAGTAGGCTTAAAATTTAAACGATCATGGCTAGAGATAATAGATTCTTCCTCTGGTTGGAAAGAAATACAGCCTAAGCAGTTAGAATTACAAGCTGGCGAACTAGGAATTGGGCATTCCCATCGGCCCATAAAGTAATTTCTAGCTGCAGGACATTCATACCTTGCCGCACAATTATTAGCTAAATGGGCAACCAATCGGTTGTTGGGAAACTGTTCTAGTTGGGTCGTCAAGCCTGTTTCTACTTTCGTATCATCATATCCTGCCGCTTCTTGCCGAATATCAGATTCTATCCTAAGAGCTGACACATAAAATTTATCCGCTCGCCATGCAGCGGCGGTATAACAAAACAAAGGCAAAGTCTCTGCATTTTCTTCATTAACATAAGACGCCATGTACAAACCTGTATAAGCAGGGGGTATAAAAGCAGCCACTGCCCAGCCTTTTTCACAAACCCTCACGGCACCTGTACGCACGTCAATACCAATTCCTTTTCTACCGGGTAGCTCATATAAATTTCCACCTTCTGGCAATTCAATCCAATCTTCTAAAGGCACTTCTTGTCCAAAGTGTCCACTTCTGCCACAGGCATAGAGGGACAAATCTTCGAAGATATTGCCTTTGCCATCTGAGTATAATAAATATGGAGAAGTGGTCATTTATTTGCTATTATTTTTAGCGTTATTAAGGCTACAAAGTTAGGAATTATTTATTGTTTTATCGTTACTAAGATTTAGAAGGAAATTATTCAGTAAATAAAATCATTTTATTGGTGAATATCAGTTAAAAATTTGGTAGTCAAGGTGTCGAACACCTCCGAAGGTGTCCGACACTTTTAGAATCCATTATAATCTTTTGCTTGATAGGTTGAAAAGGTTTAAATGATTGATTTTCAATTGAAAAGGTATCCAATTGTTCTGGTGGGAATTTAGAAATTTCTTTAAAAATTATAACAAATGTTACTTAATAATAAAAAATAGTCTTAACATTGACGTAATTTTCAAACTCAACTAAAACATTTTTAAAAATGGGTGGATTTAAGGACTTTATCATGAAGGGCAATGTGCTCGATTTAGCGGTCGGTGTAATTATGGCTGGCGCATTCGGTGCAATCGTTTCTTCTTTCACCAATGATGTAATCATGCCTCCAATTGGTACTATGCTAGGTGGAGTTAATTTTTCTGACTTAGGCTATGTACTGCAACCAGCAGAAATAGCTGCTGATGGTAGTGTAGCTAAAGAAGCAGTAAAGATTGGCTGGGGTAACTTCATTCAGAAGATACTAGACTTTTTAATTATTGCTTTCGTTATCTTCCAAGTTGTTAAAGCTTACGATAGAGCAACGAACAAGCAAGAAGAAGTTGCAGGTCCAACACAAGAAGAATTATTAACAGAAATTAGAGATTCTTTAAGAAATCCTTAAGATCTACTATAATTTTTCCTAAAAAAGCTCAATTCAATTTATATTGGATTGGGCTTTTTGTTTTTTTGTAGAAACTAAACAACTTCAACTTCAACTTCAGTTTATTAACCCGATCAATTTGAAAAAAAGCAAACTAACACCATTTTGGAGAATATCAGGGGCACATCTGACTGGGATTTCTTACCTTTTAGGAACGATGCATGTGAAACCCTCTCAAAAGGAGAAGAACTGGGAGAGTCTATATACAGGTTATATAGACCTTTGTAAGGTGTTTGCTACAGAGTTTCCTTTGGATAAAGTAGATGGGACCTTATTAAGTGAATGCTCTTTACTAGAGAATGAGCAGTTAATTTCAAATCTACTATCCACTTCTCAATACAATAAACTAGAAAAAAAATTACAAAAAACTTTGGGACTTCCTTTACGTGCTTTACTAAGGATGAAACCAATAATGATTGTAAATTTGATTAATGAACGAATACTGGCAGACTGCAATCCTATTTCAATGGATACCAGTTTATGGAAAGCGGCTGAAGAGAAAGGTAAAATTTTGAAAGGAATAGAGACTTTTGAGGAGCAATTGCAGCTATTAGAACGGATTCCGATTAAATATCAATTGAAAAACTTATTATCTATCGGGAAAGATTTAGGTAAATATAAACGACAATTGCTACATTTAGGGACTTTATATGATGCAGGCGATATACAGAAATTATATAAAATTTCTAAAAAGGGACTTGGGCCCATCCGAAAATTTATGCTAAATGACAGAAATGAAATAATGGCGACTAGAATTATTGAATTAGCAACTGAACAACCCTTATTTTGTGCCATCGGTGCAGGACATTTAGCTGGAAAAAACGGAGTGTTGCGCCTCTTAAAGCAGCAAGGCATTAGTGTAAAACCAATTAATGTTTAAATTCAAGATATAGAAGTTGTTTAAAAATGTATTACTGCATTATTTGCAAGTCATTGGTTCCTAGGATCTTCAGCTTTTTTGATTCCCGTAGCTAAGGCTACGAAAATCAAAAAGAGCTTCGCCCTAGAAACCAAGCACTTACAACTAATATCAGACTACATTCTTAAACAACTTCTATAAAAAAGAGCGAGATCAAGTTATTTGGTCTCGCTTTTTTTGTTTAGCTTACTTCTTATTAAATTTTACAAGTAATACTGTTTTGATAACAGATCGTCGAGGTTTATAACCTCGATGGAGTATGATTATCGTATGGCATCGAGGTTATAAACCTCGACGATCCTAATAGTATTTGCCTAAGAATCTAAAAGTGTACCGTAGCAAATTAAAATGATAAAGAACGTCGTTTGTATTGTACCGATTCCTTTTGGAATTCTTTATCTTTGGCAACTCTATTTAATATACCTAATTCTGAAAAGATAAAGTTATCATAACTATTCAGTATTTTCAGAACTCCCCCCAACCCCCTCTTAAAAAGAGGGGGAGACGTTGCAGGATAATATTTCGTCTCCGAATTGAAGATTTTGTTTCAGAGATGTCGGGGAGGGTTCTTACCTAATTCTGAAAAGATAAAATACTTTATCCTTTCACATTCTTATATAAATGTCCAATCAATCATTCAAAGTAGTAGGCGGAAAAAAATTAAAAGGCACCATTACTCCACAGGGAGCAAAAAATGAAACGCTGCAGATATTATGTGCGACTTTATTGACTTCCGAAAAAGTGACCATCGCCAATGTCCCAGATATTTTAGATGTGCAGCGATTGATCGCTTTGCTAAAAGGACTTGGCGTAGAGGTCAATAAAGTAGGCAAAGAAAAATATACTTTCCAAGCTAAAAAGGTAGACTTAAAATATTTTACCACGGAGGAATATCAACGGGATGCTAAAAGTATTAGAGGTTCTGTGATGTTAATAGGCCCATTATTAGCTCGTTATGGAAAAGGCTTTTTGCCACAACCGGGAGGAGATAAAATTGGACGGAGAAGATTAGATACCCATTTCTTAGGTTTGCAAAAACTAGGGGCAGTATTCAATTATGACGATGATAAAAAATGCTATTTTATCGAGGGAGATAAGCTTAAAGGCACTTATATCTTAATGGATGAAATCTCTGTAACAGGTACGGCTAATGTAGTAATGGCTGCTGTAATGGCGAAAGGAACTACTCAAATATATAACGCTGCCTGTGAACCTTACCTTCAGCAACTTTGCAAGATGCTCAATAAAATGGGCGCAAAGATAGAAGGGGTTGGCTCTAATTTGTTAAAAATCAAAGGGGTAAATTCTTTGAAAGGAACAAGCCATCGAATACTACCAGATATGATTGAGATTGGTAGTTTCATTGGCTTAGCGGCAATGACGCAATCAGAGATAACGATCAAAAATGCGAAAGTAAAAGAGTTAGGAAATATCTTATCTGTCTTTCGAAGAATGGGGGTAAAGATGGAAATTCAAAAAGATGATATTTTTATTCCTGCTCAAAAAAGATATGAAATTCAGACCTTCATTGATGGATCTATTATGACTGTTTATGATGCCCCTTGGCCTGGCTTTACACCCGATTTATTGAGCATCGTTTTGGTGATGGCGACACAGGCGAAAGGCAGTGTATTAATCCATCAAAAAATGTTTGAAAGTCGTTTATTCTTTGTGGATAAATTAATAGATATGGGCGCACAAATTATTTTATGTGATCCTCATCGAGCGACAGTCATTGGCTTGGATCGGCGTTATCCATTGAAAGGCATTCAGATGACTTCTCCAGATATACGGGCGGGTGTTTCTTTATTGATCGCTGCCTTATCGGCAAAGGGTACTAGTATTATTCATAATATTCATCAGATTGATAGAGGGTATCAAAATATTGATACTCGACTGAATGCATTGGGGGCGGATATTACTCGGATAGCTAATTAGCAGTAGCACAGAATTCATTCCGTAAGCAACTGATCGAGCGTAGCGCAGATTAGTTGTACGTTATTTGGGCTGTGGTAGCACGGAATGAATTCCGTGTTACGGGGACGGAATAAATTCCGTGTTACGGAATCTGAAAATTTAGAAAACTATATGGCAAAAAGGTCTACAAAAAAGAAAACAAAACCAGCAATAGCTGCACCAGAAATAGAATACATAGACATCATCGGGGCGAATGAAAATAACCTAAAAAATATAAGTCTAAGCATTCCTCGAAATAAATTGGTAGTCATTACAGGAGTAAGTGGAAGTGGCAAATCTTCCCTTGCCTTCGATACGGTCTATGCGGAAGGACAGCGAAGATATATGGAAACGTTCTCTGCCTATGCGCGCCAATTTATAGGCGAGATGGAACGCCCAGAGGTAGAGCACATCAATGGCTTAAGTCCAGTCATTTCTATAGAACAAAAAACAACTGGTCGGAATCCAAGATCTACTGTTGGTACGATCACAGAGGTATATGATTTCTTGCGATTGTTGTATGCAAGGGTAGGGGATGCCTACTCCTATATTACGGGCAAGAAAATGGTGAAGTATACGGAGGATCAGATATTGGATCATATTCTGAAGAAATTCCATAATAAAAAAATTGTCTTATTAGCACCTGTAGTCAAAGGTCGTAAAGGACATTACAGAGAATTATTTGAACATACTCGAAAGCAAGGCTATACTAAAGTAAGAGTAGATGGAGCTATCGTAGATTTGAAACCAAAGATGCAAGTAGACCGATACAAGGTGCATGATATAGAGGTAGTCGTAGATCGAGTCAAGGTTCAAAAAGATCGAAAAGATCGGTTGGTCGAATCGTTGAAAACAAGCATGAAATTAGGCAATGGCCTAATCATGATTATGGATGCCACTACGGAAGAAGTCTTCCCTTTTAGTAAGAATTTGATGGATGCCGAAAATGGTATTTCTTATGAAGAAGCCAATCCTAATTCTTTCTCGTTTAATTCCCCGTATGGTTATTGTCCGAATTGTAAAGGGCTAGGTGTCGTGGACAAAGTGGATTTAGAAAAAGTCATACCAGACGATAGTAAGAGTATCAATGAAGTAGGAATTGCGCCGTTTGGAGAGGTCCGAGATAATATGACTTTCAAGCAGTTACGAGCTATTGCTAAAGAGTATAAATTCACCTTTGACACCCCTGTCAAAAAAATACCTAAAAAAGCATTAGAGTCGATTTTGAACGGTGGAGATAATACGGTCAAAGTAAAAGTACGGTATAGTAAAAATGATTTTGTATACGACCTTGCTTATGAGGGCTTGATTAAAATGCTGGGTCGTTGGTATAAAGAATCTCCATCGGAAAAAATAAGAACTTGGGCCGAAGAGTTTATGATCGTTGACACTTGTCCAGCATGTGAGGGCTATCGCTTGAAAAAAGAATCTTTACATATAAAATTGGATGGAAAGCACATCTCTGAATTAGCTCAGTTAGATTTAGTAGCATTGAATGACTGGCTCTCTACAATTGAGAAAAAATTAGATAAACGACAAAAAGTAGTTGCGGTAGAGATTCTAAAAGAACTACGTTTAAGAGTTGGCTTTTTATTACATGTAGGATTGACCTACTTATCGTTAGATAGACCTGCCAAAACACTTTCTGGCGGAGAAGCACAACGCATCCGTCTAGCTACTCAGATCGGCTCGCAATTGACAGGTATTACCTATATATTGGATGAGCCGAGTATAGGCTTGCACCAAAGAGATAATCAAAAATTAATAGAAGCATTAAAGGAACTAGCAGAAATTGGCAACTCGGTATTAGTCGTAGAGCATGATAAAGATATTATGTTAGCCTCCGATTATTTAATTGATTTAGGGCCAGGTGCAGGGAAGCATGGCGGCGAATTGGTTGGGGAAGGAACGCCTAAAGTTTTCTTAAAAAATAAAACGATCACAGCAGATTATTTAAGTAATCGGCTCAAAATAGAAATACCTAAAGAACGTAGAAAAGGCAATGGCGATTTTCTAGAATTAAAAGGAGCTACTGGAAATAATTTGCAATC
The DNA here is from genome assembly GCA_937921525.1 of uncultured Saprospiraceae bacterium. GTDB lineage: Bacteria > Bacteroidota > Bacteroidia > Chitinophagales > Saprospiraceae > JAFMDF01. The sequence goes on along the minus strand of CAKZUM010000241.1, from coordinate 4,655 downwards.
GGTTAATCTAAAAATTCCACTAGGAACTTTTACTTGTGTAACGGGCGTATCTGGTAGTGGGAAGTCTACCTTGATTAATGAAACGCTATACCCAATCTTACGCCAGCACTTTTATAAAAGTAAAAAACGCCCACTTGTCTATAAGTCTATAAAAGGACTAGAGCATTTAGATAAAGTGATTGAAATAGATCAGTCTCCTATAGGTCGAACGCCTCGCTCGAATCCTGCTACTTATACGGGTGTATTTACGGCGATTAGACATTTGTTTACTAATTTACCAGAAGCAAAAATTAGAGGCTATAAACCTGGTCGATTTTCTTTTAATGTCATCGGTGGTCGGTGCGAAACTTGTCAAGGAGGGGGTAAGCGAGTCATTGAAATGAACTTTCTACCAGATGTACAAGTAGAGTGCGAAACCTGTATGGGAAAACGCTATAATAGAGAAACCTTAGAGATTATCTTCAAAGGAAAATCTATAAGTGATGTATTGGATATGACCGTAGATGAGGCGGTGGTGTTCTTTGAAAATATTCCAAAAATTCATCGAAAGATGAAAACATTAGAGTCCGTAGGTTTAGGATATATTACTTTGGGACAACAAGCAACAACCTTATCAGGTGGAGAAGCACAACGGGTGAAACTAGCAGAAGAACTCTCGAAGCGAGCCACGGGTAAAACGATGTATATACTAGATGAACCGACGACTGGACTACACTTTAGAGATATTCAACATCTGCTAAATGTATTAAATAAATTAGTAGATAAAGGAAATACGATTGTAGTCATAGAGCATAATATGGACATCATAAAAATTGCAGATCATATCATAGACATAGGCCCAGAAGGAGGGAGTGGGGGAGGAACGGTCGTTGGGACAGGCACGCCTGAGCAGATCGCAAAGCTTAAGAAAAGCCATACTGGCCGATTTTTGAAAGAAGAGTTGAAGTAAGATTAGGTTAGATATGCTAAAATTGACTGTTCAAGAATATATACAGCAAGAGATAGATACAGGTACTAAATATGAATACCATGATGGTAAAATATATGCGCTTTCAGGAGGAACATTAAATCATGGACTGATAAGTGGAAATGCTTATGCAGAACTTCGAATTCAATTAAAAACAAAAGACTCTAACTGTTTACCGTTTAATAGTGATGTAAAATTGTTTATTGACGCCACTAAAAGTTTTGTTTATCCAGATTCAATGGTCATTTGTGGTGATATAGAAGAATCGAAGCAAGATAAAAATGCGGTTACTAACCCAATATTAATTATAGAAGTTTTATCAAAATCAACGGCAGAATATGATAGAGGAGATAAATTCTATTTATATAGACAAATTCCTTCTTTCAGAGAATATGTCTTAATAGAACAAAAAAAGTATGTTGTGGATGTACACTATAAAGATGAGCATAGTGATCTATGGCGAATCATTAGGTATGAAGGGCTTGATAAAAAAGTCAAGCTTCATTCATTAGATATAGAATTATCTATGGAAGAGTTATATTATCGAACTAGTATTGCGCCTGAGTGAGGTTAGAGATGGATAAAAGTCATCTTAATCTTCTACGCTCTACTGTACACTTTTTATAAGAGTTACTGCTTTTGGAACAGATCGTCGAGGTAGGCTGTTGAAAATATGAAATAAAAAATCCCCGCATTTTTGACCAAAGTGGATTTTATTTTGAATTAAAGATTAATTCAATTATTTCAAGTAAATAAAGTTTTCGATAAAACTTTTAAATCAGCTTAGATTGTTGATTATCAATATTTTATACTGATACTAATCATGCTTTCTTTATATAAGATACGACTATTTTTTGAATTACTTTTTTAGCTTAAAAATGAAGTGTAAAAAAGTACTAAAAGTGCAGTATAAAAAATTAAAGAAAACACGGATATTTTCAACAGCCTACCTCGACGATCCTATAGTTTTTTTATAGTATTTGCCAAAGAACCTAAAAGTGTACGGTAGAGAAACATAAATAAGTTAGATGAATTCATAAAAAAATCCCGAACGCTATACAATGATAGAATTCGGGATTCTTTATTTGATAAGAAGCGGTCGGATCGCTTGGAGCGGTCCGATCGCAATCCTATTATGGTCGCTTCTTAGCCTTCTGCATCGGATTCATTTGCTTCTCCGCCTTATGCTTTTTAAAGACTTGAAATCTACTTGGCAATTGCTTCACTGGCCAGTTATTGTTGCTTTCGTCTACATCTGCTGTTTGCTTATATGGGTCGATAATGATGGCATCCACTTCTTTGTTTTTGACAAAGACTTTCGTGAAGTTGTTTTCATTCTTTCTCCAGATTTCTACAGGGATCGTTTCCATTTCTTTCGTACCATCTTTAAAGGTCCACTCAATGATGACAGGCATGACTAAGCCGCCTTTATTACTAAAGTGTAATTCGTAGTAATTTGCATTACCAAATTTCTTTTGCTTCTCCTTGTTACTGAATTGCTCTGCATATAATTCTGTCGTGTAAGTGATGACAGAATCCTCTGTTTCCCACGGCTTATAGTGCGTATAGAAGTCTACTAAATTAGTATCCTTTTCCACTTGGAATTCCATACCCATTTCTTTGTTTCTAATTTTGGCAATATCATCAAATGGCTTCTTTGCTTTTACAGGGTAGCTACGGCTTTCCTTTTCTGGATTATTCTCCAAATCCACCTTATACCACTTCACACTATCCAAAGAAATATCAGTCGCTTCAATAGAATAAAACCATCCCTTCCAAAACCAATCTAAGTCTACGCCACTCGCATCTTCCATGGTTCTAAATAAGTCCGCAGGTGTTGGGTGCTTAAATGCCCAACGCTCACAATACTCCTTAAAGGCATGGTCGAAAAGCTCTCTACCCATGATGGTTTCTCTCAGAATATTCAAGCCCGTAGCAGGCTTGCCATAGGCATTATTACCAAACTGAACAATATTATCAGAGTTGGTCATAATCGGTTCTAACTGATCTTTATCGCCACCCATATAGCCAGTGATCTTGTGCGCAGGGCCTCTTCTAGAATTGTAGTTATTATCAAATTCTGATTCCGCTAAGAACTGTACAAAAGAGTTAATTCCTTCATCCATCCAAGTCCACTTTCGTTCATCACTATTGATAATCATTGGGAAGTAGTTATGTCCTACTTCGTGGATGATTACAGAGATCGCTCCTTTCTTTGCTCGCTCTGTATAGGTCCCATCTTCATCCGCTCTACCATAGTTGAAACAGATCATTGGGTATTCCATACCATTCGCTGCTTCTACAGAAATAGCCACAGGATATGGGTAAGGAATAGAATATTGAGAATAGGTTCTTAAGGTATGTTCTACAGCTTTGGTAGAGTATCTGCTATAAATCGGATAAGACTCTTTTGGATAATAACTCATACACATTACCTTCTTTCCCTCTGTAGTCGTATGGTGCATTGCATCCCATACAAACTTACGACTCGCGCCCCAAGCAAAATCCCGAACAGCTTTTGCTTTGTAATGCCAAGTCTTCGTCTTTTTACTTTTCGGACTTGCAGCATTTTTGTTTGCTTCTTCTAAAGTACGAATCTCCATAGGCTCGGTCGCATTCTTAGATGCTTGGTATCTTTTGTATTCTTTAGCCGATAATACAGAACCATAGTTTTGACATTCTCCCGTAGAAGCCACCATATAATCATCTGGCAAAGTCATTTTTACATCATAGTCTCCAAAGTTTAAAGCAAACTCTCCTCTACCTGTAAACTGTTTATTTTGCCAGCCATCGGCATCGCCATACACACACATTCTTGGAAACCATTGCGTAATCGTAAAGATATAATTGTCCTCATCTTCAAAATACTCATAACCCCCTCTACCCCCTTGCGTCATTCTATTTGTCAGGTAGTAGTTCCAAGCAACATTAAAGGAAGTTTTTTCCCCGGGCTTTAATGGCTTTGGCAAATCTATCCGCATCATGGTCTTATTGATCGTATACTTCAATGCACTACCAGTAGTACTTGTGACCGATTCAATATTGCAGCCTAACTTTTCTCGACCTGCCGATGGGTCTAATCTTTGTAAATCCCGTTCACTCATGACCGAGTTTACAGAGCTCGGATTAAATTTTTGATTATCCGCATCTGCTCGGTGCTCATTTTCATCTAATTGCAACCACAAATACTTTAAGGTATTTGGTGAATTGTTGTAATAAGTAATCGTTTCCTTTCCTGTCAATCGCTGGTTCTCTGTATCTAGTGTACAATCAATTTTGTAGTCCGCTTGCTGTTGCCAGTACTCAGGCCCTGGCGCACCATCAATGCCTCTGTACTGATTGGGTGTAGGGAGCTCTTGATCTAATTGCTCAAACTTATTTCCATGGTTGGAAGTTCTTTGCGCATAAGTCGTTTCACTGATCAAAAAGCCTACTAGCAGGCAAATAACCAGTATCAATCTTTTTTTGTAAAATAATTTAAACATGTCGTTGATATTGTGAAAATGGATTCTCTGATAAGTTATTCTTTCTCCGTTCCGTAGAACTCTAAGTAACGACGAAATAATAACTATACACTCTTGGCTGTTTCTTTTTCCCTTATTTTCCTCTTGAAATCGGTCATAGTATCAACAATACTCCCGCTTTCAAGAGAAAACTAAGAAAAAAATAAGCTACCCAAGAACGTACA
>CAKZUM010000240.1 GCA_937921525.1 uncultured Saprospiraceae bacterium | reverse complement strand
TGATTTTATAGGTCGTCTGTATTAGACGTGTTCAGTAGGTCGAGAGCGTGACATACCTGTATAATGACTGTCAACATCCTTCACGACCTACAAAAATCCACATAGCTACGAAGTAGTTCCGTACTTTAGTAGAATGCAATTAGTAAAAACAAGTCAACGCCTAGATATACGACCTACAAAGATCCAAAAAAATCCGTGTGGCTACGAAGTAGCTCCGCGTTGAATTATGTCCCCTTGAGCCGCCTCATTTCAAAGTGATCCGATTAATTTTAAAGAACCAATACATAATTATGATACAACAAAAAGAAATACACTTACCCGTTTGTGCTAGAGGTTTTCATTTAATAACAGATTATATATTACAGCAGTTGCCAGCCTTACCCAAAGCGGGTTTACTTCATGTTTTCATCAAACATACCTCTGCTGGATTGACAATTAACGAAAATGCAGATCCTTCTGTAAGAGTTGATTTTGAAAGTGTATTCAATCGACTAATGCCTGAAAATGAACCTTATCTAACACATACCTTAGAAGGTTCAGATGATATGCCTGCACATATTAAGGCGGCACTAGTGGGGAGTTCTGTGACCATACCGATTACGAATGGACGATTGAATTTAGGAACGTGGCAGGGAATTTACTTATGTGAGTTTCGAAATCATGGAGGGAGTCGGAAGCTAGTAGTAACTATTTATGGATAATAGTTGATGGACTCTTTTTGCTTTACATTTATGCCTTGAAATTAGTAAAAATAGATTGTCTAGATAATAGCTCTTTGATACTTTTTTCTAAGGCAATTAGATTAGGGCTTACGATAGCAGTAGCTATTATTTTACGAACTTTTTTTGTTATTATTTTTTTGTTGGTACTAATAGTCCGCTCTAAGATCGGATTACTTGTATTGATTTTTTTTGATATAATTTGGTCTATTATCTTTACAGCAGTAGCTATCTCCTTAATAAGATTTTTTTTAATATCCATGTTCTCTTCTGAGACAATAATGTCTTTGGACAGCAATTCAAGTGGTTCTTGTTTTGAAGTGATACTTATAGAAGAAATATTATTACGCTCATTGAGGAGATTAAAATAATTTTTATTAGCCATTATTTTTTCTATAATAGCAGTGACAGTAGCCACATCCTTTATTAACTCTCTTCTAGTACCATTCGATATTATTGGATCAGGTTCACTCGACTGCCTATTTCTTATCTCTTCATTATTAGCAAGAACAGACTTAGTAGAATGGGGTTGATGCTTTTCATCTTTTGACACATCAATTGCATCAACATCATTAGAAGGGATAGCAGGATTGAATTGGAGTTGGTGAAAATGATTTTCTTCCTCCATCATTTTGTCTATAAAATCAGTAGCGATAGCAACCTCCTTTATTAGGCTTTCTTCAATAGCGATTGGTACTTCTGGAACGAGAGCATTTTGTGGAACTGCTTCTATTATATCCTCATTCGATTGGATATTATTTATAACTTTATTATTGGTATTGTTTATAACAATTTCACCTATGCTTTTTTTTTTAGATCAATAGCTGAACTAGCAGAATCATTTGGAGGAGTATCATCAGAATGGTCTGATGAAGTAAATTCTTCTACGATGGATAATGCTGTAGCTACCTCTTGAACTATCTGTTCTCCGATAGAAGAATCTACGACTTCTTGATTAGTATTTCGTTCCTCCACTTTATCAGTTGGAGCTAAAGGTATGGTTGGGATGAATTTATTTATGGTATCTTTTTCTGCAGTATTTTGGTCAATCTCAGGAGAGATTATATTTTCAGATTCTTCTGTGTTATTACCATTAGTAACAAGATTCTCTATAATTTCTTCTTCTGTGCTATCCTCATTAGTTACAAGATCCTCTACAATTTCTTCTTCTGTTGGGGGGGGAGGTAAGAGTACAGCCTTTTTTAAATTTCCACCTTCTGCGATTATTCCTGTGATTGCCACTACTACCGATACATCTAGCATTAAAGCTTCACTCGCTTTTCTTTTTTGTTCAGCGGCAGCATGGTTCAGATTGGCTTCCACTTTTGCCCTCAAAGCTGCAGGGTCGGAAGTAGAATGATCTTGAGCAATTAAATCTTCATCAATTGGTGCTTTTTCACCAATTTCATTATCAGGTTCTCTGAAATCTTTAGGTTGAGGTAGGTCTTCAATATTTTTTAAGCCAAAATAATCCATGAACTTAGCACTAGTACCATATTGAAGCGGTTTTCCTGGCCCATCCCCTCTTCCGACAATAGATACCAGTTCTTTTTCTAATAATTTCTGAACGGCATAGTCACAGCTAACGCCTCTAATCTTCTCCATTTCACTTTTGATTACTGGTTGTTTATAAGCAATAATGGATAAAGTTTCTAGGGCAGCTTTAGATAGGCGTTTCTTTGTTTTTTGCTTTAAATAGGTGCCGACCGTATTATGGTAAGATGTTTTTGTTAAGAATTGGAAACCACCAGCAATTTCAAGCAATTCAAAGGAAAAGTGTGCTTGCTGGTACTTCTCTTGTAAGCTAACCAATGCTTTTTCAATTGGCCCCTTCTTGAATTTAGTATCGAAACTATCTTTTAAGCAATTTCGTATCTCATCAACTGTTATAGGGGAATCAGAGGTAAATATTAAGCTCTCTATGTGCTGTTCTAAATGATCCATTCTTAACCAACTTTACAACGGTGTAGTTATTCTTTACTAGTGTCGGCAAAAATAAGGTTTTTCGTCTGGTTCTTTTCGGCAATTATCGAAAATTTAAAGATTATTGGACAAATCTTATGCAATTTGGCAATTCTCTATCGTTACTTATTTTATTAGACTTGTTCAAAAATAATAAATATGAAATTCCAATTATTCTTAGTATTTGCCTTTTTTGCGCTAGTAAGCTGCGATAATATCGCCACAGAAGAACAAAAAGCGGAAGAAGGTTTTAAAGACAACATGAAAGGGGCTAAGGAAGATCTCGGAGGTGCCCTCAAAAACGTTGGTGAGGCATTAACAAATCTGAAGAAGAAGCATAATATAGAAGATAAAGAACCGATCAACTTTCGAGATATGAAGGATTTAATGCCTTCTAGCTTGGGAGGTATGGAACAAACAGATAATAGTGGGCAGACCAGTGGCGTATTAGGAATGAAAATATCCACGGCAAAGGCCATTTATGAAGAAGGGAACGCTAAAATAGAAATAAAAATAACAGATGTGGCGGGTATTGGTAAATTGGCTTCTAAGGTAGCTGACTGGTCCAATGTCGATATAGATAAAGAGTCGAAGGATGGATATGAGAGAACGACTACTATTGATGGCTATAAGGCGTATGAAAAATACGATGCGCGTAGAAAAAAGGGCAAAGTGGCGATGATTATAGACGAACGACTTATCGTAGATATTGAAGGTCGTAATATCACAGAAGATCAATTGAAAGATGCCTTAGATGATATAAGTATTCGGAAACTAAAGCGTTTGATTAAGTAAGAGATTATTTGACAAATTTTAGAATACGCCTTACGGTCGGATGACTAAGGAATGATGAATTAAACATCAAATAAAATATTTGGAACATGATTGCTCATAATATCGTATTGAAAGTATCTAATTTAATAGTAAAAGTAGACTTGTTCACAAATAACAAGTTGGTATATGAAAAAATCTAATTTTCATATAATCAATTCTTATTTATGAACAAGTCTAGTGCTGTTCAGATTAGAAGATATAGAGCGATGCCACATTAAAGTCGCTCGTAAAAGCTAAAAACTACGGAGTAGTTAAACATAAATAACCTCGGATGAAATCCGAGGGGGAAAAACCATAAAATGAAGAAACAAGATACATACGTAGCAATCATGGCCGGAGGAATCGGTAGTAGATTTTGGCCAGCAAGTAGAGTAAAACGACCAAAGCAATTCTTAGATATTTTAGGCTGTGGCAAATCTCTGATCCGTTTAACATTCGAGCGATTTCTAAATGTTTGTCCAACAGAGAATATTTTTATTGTGACCAATGGAATGTATAAAGATTTGGTGTTGGAACATTTACCAGAATTGACGGCAGATCAAATATTATGCGAACCTTCCAGAAATAATACAGGCCCATGTGTGGCCTACACGGCATTCAAATTATTTCATCTAAACCCCAATGCTAATTTTATTGTGGCCCCTTCTGATCATATCGTATTAAAGGAAGCAGCTTTTGTGAATTACCTAGAGCAAGCTCTGACTTTTACGGCGAAGAACGATGCGATTGTTACTTTAGGTATTCAACCGACTCGCCCAGATACAGGCTATGGGTACATCAATTTTTCCGATAGTGGATCGGCAGTACATAAAGTGGTAGATTTTAAAGAGAAACCAGATAAGGCAACAGCAGAAACCTATCTAGAAAGTGGAGACTACCTATGGAATGCAGGTATTTTTGTTTGGAAAGCGGCAACAGTCATTCAGCAGTTTAAAAAATATGCTCCTGAGATTCATGATATTTTAGGCGAAGGAGCGCCCTTTTATAACACGCCTGATGAGCAAGATTTTATAGATAAGGCCTACCCAACAACGCCTAATATATCTGTTGATTATGCCATTATGGAAAAGTCGGATAATGTGTATACGATTCCTTCTGAATTTGGCTGGTCCGATTTAGGCACTTGGGCTTCTTTGTTTGCAGAATCTGATAAAGATGAACAAGGCAATGTCGTAAATGGAGAGGCGATCTTTTTAAATGAGGTATCGAATAGTCTGGTCCGTATGCCTAAAGGAAAGTTATTAGTAGCCAAAGGTTTAGATGATTTTATTATTGTGGATGAAGGCGATGTGCTGATGATTTATCCGAAATCTAAAGAGCAGGAAGTGAAGGCGGTGACGCAGATGTTGAAGGAGAATAGGGAGGAATTTGTGTAGTGGGGGCGTTAATGTGAGCATAATAATCTCTTAATAATTCATTAGTGATAGGTAGAGGTACTTTTTTGGATTTTACCATTTGAACTCCTCGTATGCTTACTTCCCTTCATCAACTTTCCCAGCCACCACCACCACAATCTCTCCTTTCACTTTTTTCTCCCCACCAAAATGAGTAATCAAATTTTCTAACGAATCCGTTACCTTCTCTTCATATAATTTTGTCAATTCTCGACAAACGCAGGCTTGTCTAGTAGGTTCTGTATGCTCTACTAATTGCTGCAAACATTTGACTAGTCTAAAAGGAGATTCATATAAAACGAAGGTGTAGGGTAGGGTAGCAAGATATTTCAGTCGAGTTTGTCGGCCTTTCTTATGAGGTAAAAATCCCTCGAAGTGAAATTTGTCACAAGGCAATCCAGATGCGACTAAAGCAGGCACAAATGCTGTAGCACCGGGCAAACAATCTACTCTAATATTATTTTGCTGACAAGCTCGTACTAGAAAAAACCCGGGATCAGAGACTCCGGGCGTGCCTGCATCGGATATTAAAGCAATATTCTGTTCTGCTTGTAATGCCTTGATTAATTCGGGTGTGGTTTGGTGTTCATTATGGGCATGGTGAGAACGCAAGGGCGTATCAATGCCATAATGATTGAGAAATTTTTTAGAAGTTCTGGTATCTTCTGCTAAGATTAAATCTACTTCTTTTAACAAACGGATGGCTCGGAAGGTAACATCTTCTAAATTGCCAATGGGGGTGGGTATGAGGTATAGCATTTATGGTGGGAACTGAAAAAATATTGGACACCCAGAATGTTTATCTATTACTGATGTCTTTATTGATGGGATAAAATCAGAAATCATACATCATAATTCAGAAATCATATATCTGCTTTGAAAGAATATTATCTACTCCTATCAAGTTCCTAAAGCTAGATAGATATATGATGTATGATTTCTGATTTTTTTGCACTATCAAAAATTGAGAAATAGTCAATAGATTTCAAAGGTTATCGATACTCTAAGGAACGACGCACAAATAACTTTTACATTTAAAATGGTCTTTTGTCCTTTATACTGCCTTGAAAAAATGTTCATTTATACCAGATAAAATCTCATTTTTTCAAGTTGTCTAAAGTAAAAAATCTTCATTTTAAATCG
>CAKZUM010000239.1 GCA_937921525.1 uncultured Saprospiraceae bacterium | reverse complement strand
AGGCAGGTTCAAGAGGAAAATAAGATGAATGAGCGATCCCGCAGGGTGAATGTCCTAAGACATTCAAGCAAATGAACCGCAAAGCGGACGGGCTGGCAAGAAGCAGCCAAGAGTGTATAGTTATTATTTCGTCGTTACATATTACGATTTTGACTTTTCGTTTGCCCTATGTAGTGAAAATTGAGTCTTGATTGTCCAAAGTTTTAAAGGCATTCTCAATTCACAATTCTCCATTCCCAATTAAGACTAATGTTCTTTCTAATACTTTGAGAATTAATCTATCAAAAAGGGCATATTCTCTTTTGAACGGGCAAAAATAACCTTATATGTAGACAGTTCAAAAAAACACAGGACTCTAATACTTATTTCTGAGTGACTGTGAGTAATTCTAATTCAAATGCCAATACCGTATGAGGGGGTATTTTATTGGCAAATCCCTTTTCTCCGTATGCTAAGGCAGAAGGAATTATAAATAGGGCTTTAGCACCGGGGCGCATTAATGCTAATCCTTCATTCCACCCATCAATCATATTTCCTATATAAAACTCCATAGGCTTTCCTCGTTTATAGGAGGTATCAAAGACCTGTCCGTCTAGCAGATAGCCTTTATAATTAACGCTTACCCAATCCCCCCATTTAGCCATATCTCCAGTTCCCGATTCAATCATTTGATAGTACAATCCAGAAGGAGTTGATTGTACTTCGATTCCTTGATCCATCACGTAGTTAATAATTATGTTCTTATCTTTTTCGGCTTGGGTGCTTGGGTTTGCTACCAACTCAGAAGCTAAAGAGAAGAGTAAATTGTCTTCATCTGCTGATTTTTTTACTTCTATTTTGGATGTTGGAAGGGGTTTAGATTCTCCGCAAGCTAGGAGTAATAAGGGTAATAAGTAGGGTATTGTGTGGCGCATAGTAATCTATTTTTTATTTGATGACTGATATTTGTGGGCAGCCTTTGGGGAGGGGTGATTGATTTGGACCATGTAAGATATATGAATTCTGATTTATGATTTTCAGAACCAACCACTACTGTCCTTCGGGGAGATAACAGCAGACATCTTATCTCTTTAAAATGTTTGCCACCTTTCTTCCCACAATGCTCTACACAGGTTTCAGCCATTACCCAATAAATAAAAAAAATGCCCTTCCTCATAGCAGAGAAAGGGCGTTTTTAAAGCCGTAGTATTTATGAATTAGACATCGGCAGTAGGTACACCATTCTCAGTCGCTTTATCCGCTGCAGCTTTTGCTTCTGCGGTATGGTGTGGCGCTGGACCGATCAAACGCTCTACATCAGATTTTAATAATACTTCCTTATCTAATAACTGTTTAGCAAGTGCTTCCAACTCTTTAGATCGTTCTTTTAGAAGTGCTTTTGCTCGGATGTATTGTGATTCAATTAATATACGAACTTCTTCATCAATTAATTTAGCCGTATCGTCTGAGTATGGCTTATTAAATTGATCTTGCTGCATCCCATGAAAAGATACATTACCTACCTTGTCATTCATGCCATAAATGGCAATCATTCCGTAGGCCATTTTAGTTACTTGATCCAAATCACTTTGTGCACCTGTAGAGATTTTATCGAAAATATTAGACTCAGCCGCTCTACCGCCTAGCGTCATACACATTCTATCGAGCAACTGTTCAGTTCGAGTAATATACTCTTCTTTTGGAAGATACTGGGCATAGCCCAATGTCCCCACGCCTCTTGGAACAATTGTTACTTTTACTAATGGAGAGGCATGCTCTAAAAACCAACCACAGATTGCGTGACCTGCTTCATGGTAAGCAATAATTTCTTTCTCCTTTGGAGAGATTAATTTGTTCTTCTTTTCTAAACCACCAATCACTCTATCCAACGCATAATTGAAATCATCCAAGTTAACTTCAGATTTATCTCTACGTGCAGCAACTAATGCCGCCTCATTACAAACGTTAGCAATTTCTGCACCTGCAAAACCGGGTGTCATCTCTGCTAATGTTTCTGGCTTAATATCTGAACCTGTCTTAATTTTCTTTAAGTGAACTTTAAAAATAGCTTCTCTACCTTTTAAATCTGGTCGATCAATGCCAATTTGGCGATCAAAACGTCCTGGTCGTAATAAAGCATTATCTAATACATCAGGTCGGTTAGTCGCAGCCATTAGGATAACTCCTTTATCGGTACTAAAACCATCCATCTCTACTAGTAACTGATTCAAAGTATTTTCTCGCTCATCGTTTCCGCCCTGCATCGCACCTTTACCTCTCGCACGACCAATTGCATCAATCTCATCAATGAAAACAATACATGGTGCTTTTTCCCTTGCTTGTTTGAATAAGTCTCTCACTCTAGAAGCACCCACTCCAACAAACATTTCTACGAAATCAGAACCAGAGATGGAGAAAAATGGTACACCTGCTTCTCCTGCCACCGCTTTTGCTAATAAAGTTTTACCTGTTCCGGGAGGGCCTACTAACAATACACCTTTCGGTATCTTTCCACCTAAAGCAGTATATTTTTTTGGATGCTTTAAAAAGTCAACTACTTCCATCACCTCCACTTTCGCTTCATCGAGACCCGCTACATCTTGGAAGGTAACATTTACTTTGGATTTACTATTATCAAACAAGGTCGCCTTAGATTTTCCAATATTGAAAATCTGCGAACCAGCACCGCCAGCACCACCACCTACTCTTCTCATTATAAATATCCAAATACCTATAATAATCAGTAAAGGAAGTATCCAACTTAGAATAGGGGTTACCCAATCTTCTTGGTTTTTATATTTTATACCAAATTGGTCCTCTCCAGGTAAAGACTCATGTAAGCCCTGAAGGTCTTTGGCAAATGTTTCTGCAAAACCAATATTGAAAATATAATTAGGTCGATCTCCAAATTTACTCTTAGAGGCATCTTTATATTTCTCTGCGGACAAGCGATCCTGCTTTAGGAAGACATGCGCATAAGTCTTATTGACTACATCTACCTTTGCGACAGCACCATCCTTTGCCATTTCCTTAAACCGCAACCAATCAATCTCTTTGTTCCCGACGCTAGAGACATTGAAGAGCTGTAAGGCGATTAGGAACAACGCAATCATCCCATAAATCCAATAAGAATTGAATTTGGGGCCTGATGGTTTTCCATCTAAATCATTTCTATTATCTTCCATTATTTTATTCTTATCGTTTTTAGTACCTTTTCCAATGGGAATAATGAAGTTGTTAACACATCTTAATAATTAATCCTTAGACAACTTCTATATCATAGGATCTATATTGCTTTTTTACAGGTTGGTGTATTCTGTAATCTTAGCATCACTCCACAAATCTTCTAATTCATAAAAGGCTCTTTTTTCTGGATGAAAGATATGGACCATAGTAGTAAAGTAATCTACCAAAACCCAAAACCCTCCCTGTTTTCCTTCCACATGAGAAGGAAGACCACCTAACTCGTCCTTTATTCGCTTTTGAATATTGGAAGCGATAGAATTTACCTGCGTAGTGGATTCACCTTCACATATAATAAAGAAATCAGTTGGTGCTTCGCCTAGTTCTCTTAAATCTAATTTGATGATATTTTGACCTTTAATGTCTTGGATAGCGTCAATGATTAGATCATTTAGTTCTCTTGAGGAATGTTGGATTGTACTTAATTGTGCTTGACTCAAATGATTGATTTATAGTTGATATAAAACTGTGAATCTTCACAGCAGTTTTATTCAATTTCGTGTTTTATGCTGAATAATACCACCATAATGTAAAAGGAATTTTAAATAAGTAGCTTGCAATCTGTAAAATTACAAAAAAAATACACGTAACTTCCGTTCTTCTTGCCAAATGGCATTTATTTTTTTGTTATCTATTATGTTTTTTTAACCGAAAACCTTTATTTGCTATTGTGACCCAATTAAAACTTGTAAAAACACCTTCATTGAATTCCATAGATAACACCCTTTTTATAGGAAAGGTTCTATTTTCTTTAGAACGAATTGCCTCTACCAACCTGTATGCACTCCGTTTATTAGACGAAGAAAAGCCTATTGAAGGAACAATTGTGGTAGCTTATGACCAATATGCTGGTCGTGGGCAAGTAAATAAACATTGGGAAAGTGAACCTGGCCAAAATTTAACGTGCAGTATTATTCTCTATCCAGACTTCCTGCCTGCTCGACAGCAGTTTGTATTAAGCCAATTAGTTGCGCTTAGTATAGCCGATACGCTAAGGTTTTTTATTCCTAAAGGGGTGAAGATTAAATGGCCGAATGATCTATATATTTCTAATAAAAAAATCACAGGTATTTTAATTCAAAATGCATTGCAAGGATCAACTATTCGATCTACTGTGATTGGTATTGGTTTAAATGTTAACCAAACAGTTTTTACAAGCGATGCTCCCAATCCAACTTCTATTGCGTTGGAAACGAATGCTACAGTTGATCTGAAATTAGTTTTAACTAAACTTGCCCAGAATTTAGAAAAATGGTACCTGAAATTGAAAAGTGGTAAAATGGAAGAGATTAATACGACTTATTTGGAGCAACTTTTTCGAAGGAATGAAATCCATAGTTACCGCCGACCAGATGGTCGTATTTTTTCTGGAAGTATACAAGGAACAACAGCTACTGGACAGTTGATCGTGGATACAGAAAAAGGAGCGGAGTTATTTTCTTTGAAGGAAATTGGGTATGTCTTATAGATACTATTTTTACGTTTCTTAAACAATTACCGCCGCCCCACCATCCGAATTCGCTGCAAGAGTTTTTGAGAATACTCTGGTTTGGCATTAATAAAAAATACGCCCGTCAACATAATAGTCGCAGCTAACATAGATTGTGAAGTAATGATTTCATCTCGAAAAGACCAACCTAGAAACATAGCGACTATTGGGTTCACATAGGTACTAGTAGCTACCTTATCAGGAGAGACTTCGGATAGCAAAAAATTAAAAGCAGAGAAGGCGATAATAGAACCAAATATAATTAAATAGACCATCGACAGGTAAGTAACATTTTGTAGTCCCAACCAATTTACTTCCATTGGATTTTCTATAAAAAAACTGGCGATCACTAATAAACCACCGCCCACAATCATCTGGACAGAACTACTCACCATCTTTGATTTGGGCATATCCGCAGTCCCTAAAAATAAAGAACCATAGCCCCAAGATAACATACTAGCAAAAATGGCTAAAACGCCTTTCCATTGATTCGGATTAGCGACTAATGTTTTTTGACTGACTAATAAATACATACCAAGCATCCCTAATAAAATGCCTAAATAGGCTTGTTTGTGGGGTTTCTTTCCCTGTACGCCCCACATCATAAACAAAATTAATAGTGGTTGTCCAGAGATTACTAATGCCGTAAAACCTGAATCTACAAATTGCAAGCCCCAAAAAACAAAACCACCGCCAATGCCTAACATCAAGACCCCTGCAAAAAGCGTGTTTTTCAACTGCTTTTGTGTCATTGGTTGGTACTTACCTACCAGAAAAGTCATAGCTAATAATAGTAACCCTGCCATTCCATATCTAGAGCCGGCCATTAGAAAAGGAGGCAATTCGTCCATTGCAAATGCCGCAAAAAGATAGGTAGATCCCCATATAATATAAATGGCTGCAAAGGAAGCAATGATTAATAATTGGTGCTTGTCGAACTTTGGCATATATTGGTCAGTAGCTTGAAAATAGTTGCAAAAATAGCTTAAATCGCTATCTTAAAATAGCTTACTATAATTTAAAAGCTACATAACTGGAGAAGAAGGGATATAGTTCCGAATTCAGTTGGAAAAGATTGGTTATTTAGTATGCTATGTGAAAATTGCATTGTTATTGACCAAATTTACGTAAATTTAGTCAATCGGATGTGGCTTAGTATATGTGGGCGACACTTTGAAAGTGTCGCCCACATATACTAAGCCACACATCAAAACAAAACCGCTTGCTTATTCAAAACAACTTCCACCATACCTCCGCCCATTGGATAATTAATAAAGCAGCGAACTCGACTATCTCCAAAAATAGTACTGATCCCTTCCGCAGCTAAATAAAGCCAAGTGGATAAGCCCAATGCTTTATTTTTCCATTGTTTACTATCACCATTAAATCCGCTATTTTGGATAATCACCAAGCCTTTATCTGTTTCTAAAACTAGATCAATTATTTTATCAAATAATCGGCCTTTGTGGTGATGACGAACGGGGTATTTTTTTAGAATTTCAATAGGTTGAAATTCCTTGGTTAAATGATCTAGAAAATATTGGGAATGATCTATCAAATCTTGGTACTCTAACAGTTCTTCTACGCCGTATCTTTCCAGTAAATCTTTCGCCATCACCTCTCGATCTTGTTGATCTGTAGTTAGACTGTCTGCGGTAAGGAATGCTTTGACCGCTTTCGATAATACATAATCTCGACCTTCTTCCGTTGAAACAATGGCTTTCCCATATTGGTAAATCTTTGATGGTTTTGGAGAAAATTCTGTAGGGTAGCTTTCTCGTTCTACATCTATCTCATAGGGAATAAAGACGCCTTTGCCGCGTCGTTCTGCTAGAAAATTAATTTCAGGTATTGCTAGTTCAGAGGTAGTGAAATCTCTAGGGAAAGGAGTCGTATTTGTTTCTTTTAGTAAAATTTGATCGTTCCAAACCCAAGGGGATTCTTCTGTGAAGTGATCTAGTGTGGGTACTGTTTCATCTCCTTTATGCCAGACTCTGTTTAACCATTTAGTCGGCACCGCTCTGGTAGGAAATACCAAATAATCTCTAGCTCTAGTCACCCCTACATATAAGACTCTTGCTTCTTCTTTTAGCGCATCTGCTTGAGCTTGCACTTTTACCGTACTTGCGTTTAAACGTTCTTCTAAATTAGTGCCTCCAATCTGGTCGGAATAAGGATTTACCCAATAGCGCAACCAACGATTCCCGAGTATATTATTCAAATCTACTTCCTTAGTTTCTGCGACAATTGCTGTGCCCCATACTTTGTCTCTAAGTTTCCCTTCTAAGGAATGACAGACTACGATAGGCCATTCTAAACCTTTACTTTTATGATAGGTCATTACATTGACCGCATCTGGTCCAGCTCCCGAACTCTGCAAATCTGTTTTATTATAATCCATCTCATTAAGCCATAATAAGAAACCGCCTAAAGTTGCTGCGGAGTGTAATCTATTACAGGCTTCTTCGTATTTCAATGCCAGTTTTCTTAGCTCATCAATATTGGCTAGTCGTTGTTCTTTATTCCCCCAAGTAGAGATGATACGCCTCAGATCTAATTCATCTAATACGAGGTTAATGATCTCAGAAGAAGATAGTTCTTTTACCTGATCGCGCAACTCCAGTAATTGATTGACATACGGATTATCCTGTCCCCATTTCCATTCTTGAACCGTCTCTTTTTCTACTTCTTTTAAAAAGGCTAAACGCTCATCTACTATAGTCGCCAATGCTTGTCCTGAAGCTAATTTTAAAATTTCTGCAACAGATAAAGGATCATTTTTACTAACAATAAATTTTAAACAAGCCAGCACTAATTTTGATTCCGTTTTCTGCAATAAACCATTCCTAGAAATTGCTGCCTTCAATCCTGCTCTATGTAAAGCCTCTGCCATTTCGCCACAAGCAATATTGGAACGACAAAGAACAGCTACATCTCCTGGGCGCGCCAATCTAGGTTCTGATTCTTCTTTTGGAAAAATCAAAATGCCTTCTTCTAATAAGTTTTTAACAGCAGTCGCAATACTGTTTTCCATCCACGGTTTACCCGGCGCTCTTCCTTTTCCATCATACTCAAAATGCCAATGTTGCAAAGGCTTTTTTAGAAATTTTAATTCCTCTTGATCCTTGACTAATATTTTTAAAGTCTCTTCTGTTCGTTTAGGGGCTAGTGCTACTTGTTCTTTGTCTAAGGTATCAAAAGCTTTCGTAAAGAGTGCATTAGTAGCATGAACGACTCCCGTTCTAGATCGCCAAGAAAATTTCTGAATATCCTCTTCTTTTACACCACCCGTTTGCTCTATAATAGCTTGCATTAAGGCAGGGTCTGCCCCTCTAAAACCATAGATGGATTGTTTAGGATCGCCTACCCAAATAGAGTATTTGGCAAACTGAGATAGCTTTAAAAATATTTCTAATTGAATGGGGCTGGTATCTTGAAATTCATCTACCATTAAAAGGTCTAGTTCTTCTTTCAAGACCATTTGTACTTGCTTGTTTTCCAGTAGTCGTTTGACATGCAATTCCATGTCGATATAATCAATCAGTCCCCGACGTTTTTTATAGGCATCGTATTCTTCTATGGCTTCTATGGCAATGTCGAAAATGGTATATATAAAGTCTTGTATATCTTCGTGGAAACCGGGCATAGACTCATGTAATCGAGCTAATTCCTGTAACTCCATAATGGCATCTTTACTTTTTGCCCCTACTTTTATCTTGCTGATTTTTACCCACTCGTACCACTCTAAACTATTTTCTAAATTTAGTTTACGTTGTATTTTTTTCAAATCATCCGCCCCTTTCTCCGTTACCTTTGTACTATCTTCGTTTCCTTCCAATTCTAAAATAGTCGCTTGTAGTGTTCTTTTTAAATCACTAACTAATCCCTCATAAGTTTTTCCTGTTTTCTTTCCTAAATATTCTTTGAAAGAAGTAAAAGATGCTTCTTTACTTTTGAGTAATACTTCTATAGAAAAGTCATTAGCTCGGGCAATATCGGTAACATTCTTTACTTCTCTTCTCCAGTCATAAGGTCCTCTTTTGTTTAAGCCTAGTTTGGTACTTAGTTGCTCCATTTTTGCCATGCGATCAACTGTTAATGGCACTGTCAAAGATTGGTTGAACAATAGTTGGTGATCTTCGTCTGCTATAATATCTACTTGTGGAGAAACCCCTGCCTCAAAAGCAAAGCGTTTTAATAACTGCACGCCTAGCCCATGTACAGTTCCAATCATTGCATTCGTCAATTGATCTGCCTCATCAGATAATTGTTGTTCTAGTAATTTTACTCGAACTCGCTCTTGCAATTCTGCTGCTGCTTTTTTGGTGAAGGTAGTGGCTATAATACCACTAGCTCGAACGCCTCCTTTTAATAGGGCGACCATTTCTTCTGTTAGTCGGTAGGTTTTTCCACTTCCTGCGCCTGCGGAAATGATTTTGATATTTTGGAAAGGAGTGTTTGCCATTTTTCTTTATTATAAAATATGCAGGTTGTTATTTATAGGAAGATTAAGGCTTTGCCTTTATACAAATAGATAGATGTTGACAATTTTACCACATAGATCATAGGTCACATAGCTTACGTCCTACTATGTGACCTATGTATCTATGTGGTAAAATAGAACCCTAGCTTCATCTGCTTAGTTTTATCAAGTTGCGTCATTCCTAAATTTGTGGTAAAACTAATATCAGCTGTCTGAATAAACTTATCAAAAATTAATTAATTTATAATCAAATAAGTTTCAAATATATAAAATAAACGCAAAATATTAAAATTTAAAATAATGTTCCCTGTTTGAAAATGGCATTTTTCACCAAAAAAGTAGACCCACTAAAATTTCTGTGCGAAAATTTGACTGTTTATCAAGGAGTTATGAATAGTGAATTTAAAATTTCTTTTAAATTTCCTTGCTTTAACTTTAAAAGTCCCCTACCTTTGCGCTTCCTTTTGAAAAAGGGTTTTTATCAATGAATAAGAAGGCGTTTTTAATGATTAAAACACTTCTATTAAAGATTAATTATCGTGGATACATTAAGTTATAAGACGAAATCAGAGAATAAAGCCTCCGTAGTACGCAAATGGTATATCGTTGATGCGGAAGGAGAAATAGTAGGTCGATTGGCTTCAAAAATTGCTACTGTATTAAGAGGGAAGCATAAGCCATCTTATACACCTCACTTTGACGCTGGAGATAATGTAATCATTATCAATGCGGATAAAGTACGTTTCACAGGTGCTAAGTGGGCTCAAAAAGAATACATTTCTTATTCTTTATATCCTGGTGGACAGAAGAAGGTGAAGGCTAAAGAAATGGCAGCCAAGAAGCCTCGCTTCATTATTGAGAAGGCAATTAAAGGAATGTTACCTAAGAATAAGTTAGGTAGAGCGCAGTTCAAGAAATTGTTTGTGTATGAAGGTGGAGAACACCCGCACTTTGCGCAAAAGCCAGAAGAATTTAAATTTTAAAAAAGAAAAATTTCAGTACAGTTAAGAGTCTGCTACGATAATAAGCATACTCCTAATGAATACTGATTTCCAATAAAAATAGTAAATATGGAAATGATTAATGCGATAGGAAGAAGAAAAGCTTCAGTTGCAAGAGTTTACCTTACAAAAGGAGACGGTCAGTTTGTAGTAAATGGCAAGCAATTAAAGGAATACTTCCCTCAAATGCACATCCAAGATTCTATTGTAGATCCATTTGTGACGGTAGAAGCGGAGAAGTTGTACGATGTTAAAGTGAATGTAAAAGGAGGTGGTTTTAAAGGACAAGCAGAAGCAACTAGAATGGCTATTTCTAGAGCTTTAGTGAAATTAAATGAAGAATTTAGAAGTCCATTAAAAGCGAAGAAATATTTAACTAGAGATGCGAGAGTAGTAGAACGTAAGAAATATGGTAAGCCAAAGGCAAGAAAGAGCTTCCAGTTCTCTAAGCGTTAAAATTTATTGTTGCGCTATTTCTTTATGGAAATTGTGTGGCAATATTCATTCATTTAAAAATCATTCAATTTATATATAATGACGACACCGAGCTATAAAGAATTATTAGATGCAGGGGTGCATTTCGGACACTTAAAGAGAAAATGGAATCCTAAGATGACACCATATATTTTTATGGAACGTAAAGGAATCCACGTAATAGATATCAACCGAACGATCGAATGTATGGAATCTGCTGGTAAGGCGATGAAGTCTATCGCTAAGTCGGGTAAGAAAATTATGTTTGTTGCTACCAAGAAACAAGCAAAATTTTTGGCGCAAGAAGCGGCAGCTTCTGTAGGGATGCCTTTTATCACGGAGAGATGGCTAGGAGGAATGATGACCAACTTTGCAACAATTCGTAAGTCTATCAAGAAGATGCAAGGGATTGATCGTTTATTAGCTGATCCAAATTTGAGTGTAACTAAGAAGGAGAAGTTGACGATGACAAGAGAGCGAGATAAGATGCACAAGATCTTAGGAGGTATTGCTAATTTGAATAGATTACCTGCTGCTGTTTTTATCGTAGATATTCACCACGAGCACATTGCAGTTGCTGAATCTCAAAAATTAGGCTTAAAGACATTTGGTATCGTAGATACAAATTCTGACCCTAATCAAGTAGACTTCCCAATTCCTGCAAATGACGATGCTTCTAAATCTGTTAAATTAATCACAGACTACATTACAGGCTGTATTAAAGAAGGATTGGCTGAGCGTTCTGCAAAAGGTGCAGATGGCAAAGGGAATGTTGGAAAAGGTGCAGTTACTAAAGCTTAAAAAAGCTTAGTGAATAAAAAAAATACTTGTTCCGATCAACAATTTGCTTTTAAAAGCCGTAAAGGATCAGCGACAGTATTTTTAACTCATATATTATTAAACTAAAAAATATAATCAACCATGGGTAGTATTTCTGCAAAGGATGTGAAAAAATTGCGTGATTTGACGGGCGCAGGCATGATGGATTGTAAGAAAGCCTTAGCTGAATCTGAGGGTGATGTAGAAAAGGCAATTGAATTTTTACGTAAGAGAGGCCAGAAATTAGCTGGTAAGAGAGCAGATAGAGAAGCTAAAGAAGGCGTTGTAATGGCGAAAACTTCTTCTAATAGAAATAACGGCGTATTGATTCGTTTAAGCTGTGAAACAGATTTCGTTGCTAAGACGGAAAGCTTTGTTGCTTTAGCGGATTCAGTAGCAGATATTGCATTAAAGAACCTTCCTGATTCTTTAGATGATTTATTAGCATTGCCTTTTGATAAGGATTTATCAATTGCTAAAAAAATTGAAGAACAGATCGGTGTGATCGGTGAAAAACTAGAAGTAAATAAATACGAAAAGATCGAAACTAAAGCGGGAGAAGGTCAAGTGATTCCTTATATCCATGCTGGTTACCGTGCAGGCGTATTAGCTTCTTTGAATTTAGAAGGTCCACAATTTGTTGATCCGGGAAAAGACGTTGCTATGCAAATTGCAGCGATGAGACCTGTTGCTTTGGATAAAGACGGTGTAGATTCTGAGACCATTGCAAAAGAGATCGAAATAGGTAAGGAACAAGCTAGACAAGAAGGTAAGCCAGAAGCTATTCTTGAAAAGATTGCAACAGGTAAATTGAATAAATTCTTCAAAGAAAGAACTTTATTGAATCAAATGTTTGTGAAGGATAACAAGAAGACGATCACGCAATACTTACAAAGTGTTGATCAAAAGCTTACAGTAACCGACTTCAAGCATGTTGAATTAGGTTAATGCAAGGTGTTTTTATAAAAAAAAGCGAATTATTCTTTTGAGTAATTCGCTTTTTTTTTGGCTATAGTTTAAATTGACCTTGAATTGTTGATGGAATTCGTCAACGATTACAAAATAGTTAGAGCTTGTCTAAAATTTGTACAAACTGATTATCAATAGCTTAGGGTTTTGAGGAAGCATTAAAATTGTTGCCTAGCGAGCTAGGTGACTATTTTAATGCAAACTCAAGTTCCTAAGATATTGGTTATCAGGAAGTAGA
>CAKZUM010000238.1 GCA_937921525.1 uncultured Saprospiraceae bacterium | reverse complement strand
TTGTTTGACGATACTATAACTGAATAGTGAAAATAAAAGTTCCTTTTGATTAAATCGAGAGTTGCTATTGGTACATATAATGATAGCTAGAGTCAATTCAACACGGAACTACTTTAAGGTCGGGCTTTGGTTGGTTATATCATCCGACGGCGTAGCCATCGGATGATATAACTACCGACGAAATTTTATAACAAATTAACGCGTGACCCTATGGTAGTTCTGCTGACGTCATGATTCAATGTAAATAGTAGGAAATTTCGAGTACTAATTAATAAGTGTCAACATCACTCACGACCTACAAAAATCTGCGTCATCGGTGTCATCCGCGTTGAATCAAATCTAGCTAAGTCTAAAAAGTATGATCTTGAAATATCTTTCTAGAAACCTTAGGACTTGGCCCAAAATTCAGTAACAAGCCTACTTCTAAACCAGATCCTTTTAAATAGTTTAATAGCTGTGCTTCATGGGAGCTATTTAAATTTGAAACCGCTTTTAGCTCAAGAATAACCGAATTCTCCACTAATATATCTGCATAGAAATTACCTACATTCTTTTTATCATAAAAAATCTTAATAGGTACCTGCTGTTCTGCCTTTAAATTAATTTTCTCCAATTCTATCATCAAAGCATTTTCATAGACACCTTCCAAAAAGCCATACCCTAATTTATTGTAAACATCATAAAATGCTCCAATAATAGTTTTTGTTAATTCCTCATGTACTAAACTCATAATAGCGTGTTATAAAGTTTAAAAAATAAAATAAAAGTCAACATCAAGATACACGACCTGAAAAATCTGTATCATCTACGTGATTGCGAAATAGTTCCGTTTTAAATAGAACCCATCTAGTATAAAAAGTCAACGTCAAGATACACGACCTAAAAAATCCGTATCATCCGTGTGATTACGAAGTAATTCCGTGTTGAATAGAACCTAGCTAGCAAAAAATACAACATCATCTATACCGTCTTATCCGAAACCGCCCCTCCTCCCAAAGCGCATACAACACCGGCACCGTAAACATAGTAATCACCTGCAAGGCCATCCCCCCAAAAGAAGGAATCGCCATCGGTAACATAATATCCGATCCCCTACCCGTAGCCGTCAAAATAGGCAACAAAGCAAGAATCGTAGTAGCCGTTGTCATCATCGCAGGACGCACCCGACGCTTGCCCCCTTCCACCACCGCATCTCGAATACCCGCAATAGAAGCAGGTTTATTTTTTTTAAAACTATCCTGTAAAAAAGTAGCGACCAATACACCATCATCCGTAGCGATCCCAAATAAAGCTAAGAAACCCACCCATACGGCAACGCTCAAATTGATCGACTGGATTTGGAATAAATCCCGCATGTTACTGCCGAACATTTTGATATTTAAAAACCAATCCGTATCATATAAACCGATCATGAGGAAGCCACCAGCGAAAGCAATAAAGACCCCCGTAAAAACCATCAAAGAAATCGGGATCGATTTAAACTGAAAGTAGAGAATAATAAAAATTAATAATAGGGCAATTGGCACGACCAGACTTAAGCGTTTGCTAGCCCGCACTTGTTGCTCATAGTTACCAGCGAAACGATAGTTGATGCCAGCAGGGACTTCTATTAAGCCATCGTCAATTTGTGTTTGTAAATATCGCTGTGCATTATTAATTACCTCTACCTCTGAATAGCCTTTTTCTTTATCAAACAAGACATAACTAATTAAAAAACCATCTTCACTTTTGATCGCTTGGGCACCTTGCTCGTATCGGATGGTGACGACATCGCCTAATGGGATTTCTTGACCTGTTGCGGTGGGTAAATAAATTCGTTTTAAGACTTCTGGATCACTTCGTAATTCTCTCGGATAGCGTATGCGTATGGCATATCGTTCTCGACCTTCGACGGTCGTCGTCATGGTCATACCACCGACTGCTGCTTGTATATATTGTTGTACTTTTTCGATGGTTAAACCATGTCGACTTATAGCGGCACGATCAATATCTAATAAGAGATAAGGTTTGCCTACAATTCGGTCGGCAAAGACGGCTGCTTCTTTGACACCTTCTACCTTTTTTAATGCCTTTTCTAATTCTAAACCAAAGGCTTCAATGCTGACTAAATCTGAGCCACGTACTTTTATTCCCATAGGTGCTCGCATCCCAGTTTGTAACATCACCAATCTAGTTTCGATAGGTTGCAGCTTTGGGGCAGAGGTAACACCCGGTATGGTACTCACTTTTGTAATTTCATTCCATATATCATCTGGACTCTTGATATGATCTCGCCATAGTCGATAATACCGACCTGTTTTGTCAGGAATGAGTTGCCCTTCTTGATCTCTGATATAGTCTCCATTTTTGTATCGGTATCTAATTCGATGTCCGTTTTTATCTGTCTGATATTCTGATTTGTAAATAATGACATTTTCATACATGGACATAGGGGCAGGGTCGAGCGCACTATTCACTCTGCCTGCTTTTCCTACTACCGTTTCTACTTCAGGAATGGCCGTAACAGCCATGTCTAATAGCTTTAAATTTTTGATATTTTCCTGCATACCAGAGTGTGGCATGGAGGTGGGCATTAATAGAAAAGATCCCTCGTCCAAAGAAGGCATAAATTCTTCACTGGCATTTTGAAAAACAATAAATCCTTGAAAAACAATGAATCCGACTAATACTAAAAACAAGATTTTAAAACGTAATAAAAAACGTAGAATGGATTCATAAAAATAAATGACGATATAGAAAAATCCGATCAAAGTTCCTGTGATTAATACCACAAAAAAGAAGTTGACGAAATTACTTTTATTCACCCCCAATGGCATCCAGATAGTCGCTAATAACCAAGCAACTACCAAGGCATAAATGATATTGGTCAACCATTGAAGAGAATTGGCATATTTGGTAGTGGAGAGTAGTAGTTTCAATATCCCTGCAATTCCAACCCCTACTAAGACATAGCCTAAAAAAGGTTGGTAATAAATAGCCAATAATACTCCGCCAATAATTGCCAGTATATTGGCTACATAATTGACTGCTTTTCTACTAGATTTAAAGGAAAAAAGAGTATGTGCCAAAGGAGGAATAATCATAATCGCCACAATGATAGAGGCAATTAGCGCAAAGGTTTTAGTATAGGCTAAGGGTTTAAATAATTTTCCTTCCGCGGCCTCCATTGTGAAGATGGGCAAGAAACTAATGACCGTCGTTGCTACTGCAGTAATCACCGCTGAGGCAACTTCAATAGTTGCTTCATACACACTCTCTAGAAGGGGCTCTTCTGGTGGCGCTTCTTTTACTCTTTTAACAATACTTTCCGTTAGGACTATGCCCATATCTACCATCGTTCCAATGGCAATGGCAATACCAGACAATGCCACTATATTAGCATCTACCCCAAAGTATTTCATTGCGATAAAGCACATCAATACGGCTATTGGTAAAGTGCCTGCAACCAGTATAGAAGACTTCAAATGAAGTAGCATTAAGAGGACGACAATAATGGTAATTAATATCTCCAAAGTTAGTGCTTCTTGTAAAGTTCCAATCGTCTCATTAATCAATTGCGTACGATCATAAAAGGGAACTATTTGTACTTGTGAAAACGAACCATCTTTCAATCTCTTTGATGGTAAACCAGGTGCTAATTCTGCAATTTTTTCTTT
>CAKZUM010000237.1 GCA_937921525.1 uncultured Saprospiraceae bacterium | reverse complement strand
TATCCCAATTTAATAGTTCATATCATAAGGATACCCAAATAAAGGTAAAATATTTGGTAAGAAAAAATACTTTCTAATAAAATTTTGTATTGGAGAGCTGTTTTTATAAAAATAGGTAGATGGGGGACTGAAATTCCGTTGAATTTTATAGATTTTATAAAGTGGGCGACACTTTGAAAATATCGCCCATTCTGTCCTATTGAACGTATGCTTAAATTTCTATTCTAAGATCAATTTATCAGATAAGACGCCAGAAGAACCAAGTATCTGATAAATATATATCCCTTTATTACCAGTAATCGCAGTACTACTTAGATCATAGGTATTTTTTCCTTTTGTCCCTATTATTCTTGTTGAATAAACTAATTTTCCATTTACATCAAATACTTCTAGGGAAAGTGCTTGCTCTGATGGCAATACAAACTGTATACTCGTTTGGGTTTTAAATGGATTAGGTTGAGCAGGCAATAGTTTAAAATTATTCTCTACCACAAATTCTGACGCAAAATCTAATCGAGGGATTAATATAGTTTCGTCCTCTTGGTAAGCGATAGCAGTCATATCCTCATTATCAATACTCAATAAGTGTTTTAAGTGTCCTGAGGTAGTTGCTCTTAGAGTGATTTCCATAAAATTATTAGCAGCCACATCTTGAGAAAACTGATCCCAAACAATACTTAATTTATTATCTCTTAGCTGCTTATAATGCTGAGTCTTTGCACTCCCTTCTTTTATTTCAACAAATGCTAATCCGTCTAAGTTTAAAGTCATTTGGAGACCAAGTACCTCTTTTAATGCTGGCACAGTAATAGGAATCTTAATGAGATCTCCCTTGTTTACATACTGATTTTTTATTTGGATCGATAAGTGATCTTTAGCATTTCTAGATTCGGATAGATGCAATCCATTCGTGCTTGCCGTATTATTTAAATCTCCGACTTTAATAGCAGTAAAGGCTACATCTACATTTTCTCCAGTAAACATTTCTATTGAACTCCTATCTGGAATCAATAAAGAAAGTGGATTTCTTAAATCTAACTCAGCCCCTTGTTCGATAAAGCGCCATCCTTTCAAACTGGATAGATTAGGGTCTGATGGATCTAACAATAACTTACGCAGTAAGACTACATCAAATGCAGTAATATTACCTGATAAGTTAGCATCCGCAGAAATGTGTTGATGAGGAGAATCCAAGTAAGTCAATCCTAAAATATGTCTCGTAATCATTATCAAATCCAGTATAGAAATTCCATTCGTTCGATCTGTATTTTTCGTTGGATTGATTTGGTAGCCTATATTTTTAGGTAGATCCATTTCAAAAATACCATTCTCGTCTGTCATTACTTGCTGCTCATATTCAATGCTTCCAACCGCCTGAATAGCTACATCCGATAGAGGTTGATTATCAATGGTAACAATAGCTCCTTTTAGTCGAGCCGTATTATTTATATCAAAGGCAGACGTAGAATGTGTAGCCGTTTCTTCTTCTGTAGCATTGGTATTTTCTGTCGATTCATTGGATGAGGTATCATTCGTTTCCTCTTCTGAGGTATTTACAGATGTACTACCACAGTTATAAGAACCACCAATCCTTACCCAACATGTATTGGATACGCCAGCGGAATTTTGGACTCTTAAATATACCTTAGCATCATTATTTGCATCATCGCAGTTGTAAGATATAGCGTCTGCCCAGTCTCCACCATCTTTTCGGATAGATAAAGAAACCGAACCACAATTATCATAGCTACCCTCATCTATATCTATCGCTCTAATATTGGTCCATCCATTATTAAAAGAAACATTTATCTGGTCGTCACATAAGGCATTAGGCGTACTCCCGCCTACTACTTGAAAATATATTTTACAAATAGATAAGGAGGTATTGCCACAAGCGTCTACTGCTTGATATTCTCCATAATAAGACCCAATAGGTAATGGATCATTAGGCCATGATACAAAAGAGGAATTATTAGTGCTGACTACTTTGATTAATTCAGGCTGTAAGTCAGCAGAACAGTTATCAGTAGCATTGGATAGAATAATATTAGGAATAGCTTGACAATCAGATTGGTTAGCAGATATTTGGAAAGGTCTACTTCTTGACCCCATTTCATTGTCTCTTGGGCAAATCAACTTAGGTCGTTCCGTATCTTTTACTTCAATAATTTGAGTACTAGTGCGAGAATTAGCTAAATTACATACATCTACAACCTTCCATGTTCTTATTAGTTTAGTTCCAAATCCACATAGGTCATTGACTACAATGTCATCAAAACTCGCCTGAAAACCACAAGTACTTCCATCAATAGGAATATCCCCTACT
This sequence comes from uncultured Saprospiraceae bacterium, assembly GCA_937921525.1. Taxonomy (GTDB): domain Bacteria; phylum Bacteroidota; class Bacteroidia; order Chitinophagales; family Saprospiraceae; genus JAFMDF01. The sequence goes on along the minus strand of CAKZUM010000237.1, from coordinate 1,226 downwards.
CCATCGCCGTTGCTATCCAACATAGGCGCACCTGCCCTAGAAGGATCAGTGTTAGTACCACAGGTTAAAATGGAATCGCCGGGAAAAAAGTAAACAGTAGGACGGATAACTCGTACATCAATTGTTTTTTTAGCCCTGTTTCCACAGAAATCTACTGCTTCTATAGTTACTGGTATAGTTGGAGCAGCACTCCCGCAAAAATAAGAAGGGAAATTGCCTATACTTACATTTGTTTGGTCAACATGACAAAAATCAACAACTGAATATTGTAAACTATTTAGAAGCACTTCATCCGACACCGTATTGCATAATGCCACCGTTTGTAAATCAGGTGCATAAATAACAGGCTCTTGCTGATCTTGAAAAGTGACAGTACCTGTACAAGCCTGTGTACCACTACTACTTCGTCTAGTTACTTTTAAAGAATAGGTCTTATTGCAATCCACCAACTCCGTAGCCAAAGACACTCCGTTTGACAAATCAGCACTAGTATTTGCACTAACTGTGGCTCTAACTATCTGACTAGAACTGATTCTTGCCTCAAAATCATAGCTAACCCCAGCCCCAAAACAAGGATCTTCTAAAAAACCATCAATACTAATAAAACCTTGGCATCCGGGGTTAATAGCTACTCTAACATTATTATTACAAACTAGAGCTTTTCCTGTGCAATTAACAGGCAAAGCATCTGGAGATGCATTGACGTTAAAAGTAGTAAAAAATAAAGCGCTGATTATAGCTAAAGTAACTAAAAATGGGTGTAATCTTTTGTTCATGGATCAATACGGTTTTACTAATAGTTTTCAATGATTTTTGACATGTACGTTTACTAAAACTTTGAGATTTTGTAAACCTGTCCTTTCGAGGCTAGGCTATATTAATGCCAATATGTTATGATATTTGTAACAATCTAGAATAGTAGACTTGTTCACAAATAACAAGTTGATATATGAATTTGACTTAAAATCGGTAGGAAGGTAAAGATGGATTCTGTGGTTAGAATACAATATTCCTTTCAAAACTAAAATAATTTAAAGTATAAGGCAAGTAATCCTTTTCATTTCAAACTAAAAAAGGGAAATTTGCAGTTTTTAGGACTATTATTTTAAAAAGCAGAGAAAGGAGTGCAGAAGTCTATGTGATCTATGTACCTATGTGGTAAAATACAACTCATAAATTTGTGGTATTTCTTCGTGCTCGTTTCAAAACCTATAAACCTATCCAGG
>CAKZUM010000236.1 GCA_937921525.1 uncultured Saprospiraceae bacterium | reverse complement strand
AATAACAAAAACCCAGCCTCCACATTACTCCCCTCCGCCGCATAGATTTCTTCCACAACCCCATCTTCCGCTGCCTCAATCGTATTCTCCATTTTCATAGAAGAAATGATAACCAAGCCATCACCAGATTTAACTTTGTCTCCCTCCTTCACTAAAACCTTTATGATTTGAGAAGGCATTGGCGCATTATATCCACCTGCCACTTTCTCCGCTTCTTTGATTGGGAATCGATCTTTTTGTAGGAGGGTTACATTGCCAATATCTTCATTGTGGACATAATAATGATTTCCTTTTTGGGCGATTTGAAACTGATGTTGCATCCCATCAATTTCTGCTCGAATAGTGTGATCATCTGCACCTATTAATTTGACGGGGTAGGTTTGGTCACCTACATAAAATTCAAAACTATCTTTTTGGAAACGATATTTCACTTGTAATGAGGTGTCTCCTAATTGATAATCTTCAAATTGGGCATCATTGAAATTATTGCGCCAGCCTGAGGGGATAGATCGGAGTAAGGTTCTCTTTTGATCTCTTTGATGCCATCCGTGTAAAGTGGCAGCGATCCCTGCTATTGTATTTGCTGCATCACTTTTCTGCCCGATTTCATTAAGGGCTATTTTATTTTTTATAAAGTGAGTATCGTAATTGCCCGTTAAGAAATCGGGATGTTCTAATAGGTGTAACAAAAAATCTTGATTCGTTGTCATACCTTGACAAACTAGATTTCGTAAAACATATTGCATCTTTCTATGAGCGGTTACTCGGCTATCATCATGCACAATTATTTTGGCAATCATCGGATCATAAAAGATGGATATTTCTGAACCACTACGTATAGCGGTTTCTACTCGTAAGCCATCTACTTCAGGATATTCAAAACATTGTATCGTACCCGTGACTGGTAAGAAATCATTCGCTGCATCTTCTGCATATAGTCTTACCTCTATAGCATAGCCATTGCCTTTTACCTCTTCTTGTTTGATGGATAGAGGTAATCCTTGGGCAGATTCAATCTGCATTTGTACCAAGTCTAAACCCGTCACTTCTTCTGTGACAGGATGCTCTACCTGTAAACGAGTATTGACCTCTAGGAAATAGAAGTCTCCTGATTTATCATCGTAAATAAATTCGACAGTCCCGGCATTATCATATTGTAAAGCCTTCGCTGCATCTACGGCAGCCTTGCCCATTTCTGTGCGTAGCTTTTCCGTCATAATAGGAGAGGGGCTTTCCTCAATTACTTTTTGATAACGTCTTTGGATAGAACATTCTCTTTCCAAAACATGAATAGCATTGCCATGTTGATCGCCAAAAATTTGAAACTCTATGTGCCGTCCAGAAGCAATATATTTTTCTACAATTAATTCATCGTCCCCAAAAGCACTCATAGATTCTCGCTTGGCAGCTTGGATTGCTTTTTCTACTTCGCTTGCCTCGTGTACAATCCGCATTCCTTTTCCACCACCACCTGCTGTGGCTTTTAGTAAAACAGGAAAACCAATAGTAACAGCTTCTTTGGTCAATCGAGCTATACTTTGGTCTGTTCCTTGGTAGCCTGGCACAACAGGTACATTGTGGCTAGTCATTAAAGTTTTAGCCTTAGATTTAGAACCCATGGCATCAATAGCATTAGCATTAGGGCCAATGAATATAATACCTTCTTTATCACAACGTTGCGTAAAACTTACATTTTCAGATAAAAATCCATAACCAGGATGAATTGCATCTGCCCCTGTTTTCTTAGCAGTTGCAATTATTTTATCTTGATCTAAATAAGATTGCGCAGGGGTACTTTCACCGATATGTACTGCCACATCTGCCTGTTCTACAAAAGGGGCATCACGATCTGCATCTGAAAAAACGGCAATACTTTTGATACCCATTTTCTTACAGGTGCGGATGACTCTTGAGGCAATTTCGCCTCTGTTGGCTATAAGAATTGAATTGATAGATTTCATATTATTGTGATTTTCTTAAACTCGACTAAAATAACTTAATTTGAGGATTATATTACAAAAAAATATGTTTTTCTAAATAGCTTACCCCATTGCCATTATTGATATTTAAAGTTATTTTGCATAAAATAATTAATATTATGACAGAATTAGTGCTCAAAATAGAAAATAATAAAGACTTACAATTATTATTAAAATTAGTAAAACGATTAGGTATATCTGTTCAACAGAAAAAAATTATTACAGAACAAGATCAAAAGCAATTGAAAGCGATCATCGAAAAAGGGGTTGTTAATTCTTCTTTTGGAGATGCTGCTACTTATCAAAGAGCAATTCGTAAAGATCGTAAACTCCCATTTAGAGACTGATGTATTTACTAGACACGAATATTCTAATGCCGCCAAACCCCATATCCTTCCGCCCCCTTAATAGGCTGACTATATAACACTGCCAAAGAAATACCCAAATAGTTTCGAGTCTCTCTAGGATCAATGACCCCATCATCCCATAACTCAGAAGTAGAGTGCCATGCAGAGGTGGTCTTTTCAATATCCTGTATTAGCATTGCCTTTAACATCGCGCCTTGTTTTTCATCATAATCTTTACCTAAGGATTTAGCAGAGGCTCGTTGCACAATTTCCATTACCCCAGCTAATTGTTCAGAACCCATGACTCCAATTTTCGCATTCGGATAAGTGAATAAAAATCTAGGGTCATAAGAGCGACCATTCATTCCATAGTTTCCAGCGCCATAAGAATTGCCAATCATTAGTGTGATAGAAGGCACTTCACTATTAGACACCGCATTGATTAACTTTGCGCCATTCTTAATAATCCCCCCTTCTTCATAGGCTTTACCGACCATATAGCCAGTAGTGTTTTGTAAAAATAATAAAGGAATATTATTCTTATTGGATAGCTGTATAAATTGTGCGCCTTTGTTGGCAGACTCAGAAAAAATTACGCCGTTATTTGCCAATATGCCTACTGGATAACCATGGATTTTTGCCCAACCTGTTACTAAAGTACTACCATATTCTGGTTTGAAATCTGAAAACTCTGACCCATCCACAATTCTACAAATCAACTCTCTTGCATCAAAAGGCGTCTTTGGGTTAGCAGGCACGACACCTAATATTTCTTCTGCATTATAGAGTGGGGGGAGTATTGTATCAGTAGGAACAAAATAAGGTTTATCTACATGAACCAATTCCATGATTTCTCTAGCAATGCGAATACCATCCAATTCATCTTCTGCTAAATAATCCGATACGCCTGATACTCTACTATGCATTTCTGCGCCGCCTAGTTCTTCAGCAGTAGCTATTTCGTTCGTGGCCATTTTTACTAATGGTGGACCTGCTAAAAAGACCTTCGCTTTTTGTTTTTGAAAAATAGAAAAATCAGACATACCTGGAACATAAGCCCCGCCCGCTGTCGCATTACCAAAAACAACAGAAATAGTTGGAATGCCCATCTTAGAACGGCGCGTTATTTCTCTAAAAGTTTCTCCACCGTAGTTGAAAATCTTCGCTTGATCTGGTAAGTTCGCTCCGCCGCTTTCGACTAAATTAATAGTGGGCAGACGATTCTCTCTACCAATTTGCCCCAATCGAAGCGCCTTAAAAACCGATGCATAATCTGTAGATCCCCCCTTACGAGTACCTACATTGGAATTAATCATGCACAGTTTACCAGATACAATGCCAATACCAGATACATTGGTTCCTCCAGCGCCAAAGCCGCCTTTGCGATTCATACCTGAAAGAGGGAGTAATTCTATAAAAGGACTGTCTTTGTCTAAGACTAATTCTAAGCGTTCTCTGGCCAATAATTTTCCTCTTTTTCTCGCTCGTGCAATATGCTTTTCCTTGCCTTGAAAACGACTTTCTGTCATCGCTTTATCCAAAGTTTCTATAAAGGATTTCATCCCTTCTTGGTTCGTTTTGAACTGCTGAGAATTGGGGTTTATTTTCGATTGTATGGGTCTCATTATTTTTGAAATGTCGGTATTTTAGAGTAAATTTGAATAAACTAATTTTTTAAGAATAGAGAAGCGAGAGTAGAGAGCAGAGATAGATTCCGTTTAAATGCTAACGAAATTTCGTTGAATGTAAACGAAATCTATCTCTGTTCTCGCTTCTCTATTCTCTCTTCTAAAAAAGATCGGATGCACTAATCCAACTCAAGCATTTGCAAATGGCTATAAAAGAAGAAACCAGACGCCGTAAAGAATTCTACAAATGGGTTACCGAAGAAGTTAAAGCAGAATTTATCAATGGTGAAGTGGTTGTTCATTCGCCTGTCAAAAAACGTCACTGGGATGCAAATACCTTGCTTTCAAGATTGCTTAGTGCCTATATTGATCTTAATGAGTTAGGATCAATTGGTTTTGAAAAAGTAATGATTTCATTGACTCGAAATGACTATGAACCAGATATTGTGTTCTTTTCTTCTGAAAAAGTGGCTACATTTAATGAAGATCAAGTTCTTTTTCCTGAGCCAGATTTTATAGCTGAAATTTTATCTCCCAAAACAGCGAAATATGATCGGACTGTAAAAAGGGATGACTACGCAATGCATGGTATTCCAGAATACTGGATTATTGATCCTGTAAAGAAGCGACTAGAACAATACTTATTGCCTAAAGAAAGTACCAAATATTTTCCTCCAAAAATTCACCAATCTGGAGAGATTGTTGAAAGTAAAGTAATTAAAGGTTTTAAAATTAATATGGATGCTATTTTTGATAAGAAAATAAATATTAAAGCCTTGAAATCTATTATGAAGTAGATACTCTTAGCGTTATTCAGATAGGATAGTTTTAAAGCTATCCTATCTGATTTTATATTTCTGAAAATCGATTCTTTAAACCGCCGCCATTCTCCGCTTCTTCCGCATTTCCTTCATCTGCTGCGTCAACTTTGCAAACAACTTCCGAGCAATCATCACTTTCATAATTTCATTTGTTCCGCCATAGATACGGGTTACCCTTGCATTCGCATAGCGTCGTGCAATAGGGTATTCCCAAATAAATCCATAGCCACCAAATAATTGTAGACATTCATCTGTCACCTTCCCCTCCATTTCTGTAGTGGCATATTTTGCCATAGAGGCCGTTTCGGGTGTCAACTGATGCTCGTTTAAAAGTTCCACACATCGGTCTACAAATACTTGCTGAATTTGTAGTTGCGTTGCCAACTCTGCCAATTTAAATTGCGTGTTTTGGAAACCAGCAATTGGTTGTTTAAATGCCGTTCGTTCTTGCGTATATTCTATCGTATCTTCAATCGCTCCTTCCATTGCCCCTATGGATTGTAAAGCAATAGTCATCCGTTCTCTTGGCAATTCTTTCATCATATAGATGAAGCCCTTTCCTTCCTCGCCAATCAGATTTTCCTTAGGTACTTTTACATCCTCAAAAAATAACTCACAAGTATCACTCTCTTTTAATCCAATTTTTTTGAACGGCTTGCCTTTTGAAAAACCTTCGGTATTCGCATCGACTACTAATAAGCTAATTCCCTCTTGTGGCGTACCTGGACGAGTCTTGCAAGCCACAATCGTGAAGTCAGAAGTATAGCCAATCGTAATGAATGTCTTAGAGCCATTCAATACCCAATGATCTCCTGCATCCACCGCATTACTTTTGATCGCTTGTACATCACTACCCGTACTTGGCTCACTCATTCCAAGTGAACCAATACATTCACCTGTAGCCATTTTAGGCAAGTATCGTTGCTTCAAATCTTCCGTTCCATAGGTCTCTATATAAACTGCCACAATGTCAGAGTGCATAGAAAAACCTGGAGCGACCAAGCCCATTCTAGAGGCTTCTTCTATCATTAAAGCACTAAAAGAAAAATCTAAACCACCGCCACCATATTCTGGCGCACTCGTCAGATTTAATAAGCCTAATTTTCCAGCTTCTAACCAAGCAGCTTTATCACAGTAGCCTTGTTCTTCCCATTTTTCTCTATGTGGCAAGACGTGCTTTTTGATATATTCTTGAACTACTTCTTGGAACATTTGGTGTTCTTCGGTCGCGTAGATCGTTCTTTTTAATTTGATATTTTTATACATGATTGTGAGTTTAGATCGTCGAGGTTTGTAATCTCGATGTAGTATGATAATCGTATAGTATCGAGGTTACAAACCTCGACAATCCTAGATTCAATAGGTGTCAGCCACTTTGCAAATGTCAGCCACCAAATTTCGTTGTTACATTAATTAATTTTTAAAAAAACGCCATATTCACATCCACATCAAAAGGCTTTCCTATGGTATCAAAAAACGCTTCACCAAAGAAATCCTTAAAAGATTGAATGCCTTTTTCTGTAAAATGGGGTAAGATCAAACTCCACATGACTCGCCTTAGTTCTTCTGGATCATATTCTTGCCGAATAGCCTGCTGTGGTACCCAAAACATAGATAAGGCCCAAACTGATAAACAAAGATTATGATACGCTCCTTTAAATGGTTCGGGGCGTATATTGCCTAGTTTGATCGCAAAGGCGATAGCAGCTTCATTATCTTGAATAGATGTTTTAGCTAATTGTTTAAACTTATCTTTTAAAACGGGATGTTGAATGACTTTGATGTCATTAAAAATGAAGGCGTATTCTTTCTGGAAAGCATAATACATCTTGGTTTCGCTATCTAGATTTTCAAAAGAAGGAAAATCTCTTCGTTTTTTACGTTCCGCATCCAATTTGCCCCACATTTGATTCGCAATGGTTTCTAGTAGGGTCTCTTTATTGAAATGATAGGTCAAGTTTCTACGATCCACGAGCATTTCATCCGCTATTTGCTTCATAGTCACGGAGCCAAAACCATACTTATTGAATAAGGTCAAGGCAATAGATAATATTCTTTCCTTTGTCTTCATATTTTACCAAAAGTAAATTATTATTACTGAATAGTAAAATAATATTTGTGAAATTTTCCTAAAAGGAAAATTTAATTACTGACCAGTATTAGGCTATTGTAAAGGCGTTTCTTCTATATTTTAAAAATTCGCACGTATTAGACAGTAAAAAGACAGAGAACATTCATTGGTTGGGAGAAATGATTGTATTTTTGGCTTTGATGCGTTCGTTCGGACTAATATAAATAGTAGCATGAAAGAAAAAATAAAAATACCACCACATGTCTTTCCAAATATGGAAGAGTGGCCGCTTTTTAAAATAAGCGATAACAGAACGGAGTTCGTAGATGATGTGACGAAGGAGGCTAGAGATCGCTTATTAAAACTTAACAAAAACGATATTAGTGGAGTTATCGCCAAAGCGATCTATGACGAACGTATTCGAATAAAGCAAGAGCCTTGGAAAATAGATCCGCCTGATGAAAAGTCTTTTTGGAATAAAATTCAAAAGAAATTGGTCAAACGATCTTTGGATAAGGAAAAGGCGGAGGCAGATCCAGTGAACAAGGAATTACTACACACCATTGTATTGCGCTATGCAGAAGAGATTGTTGGTACGTTTAAACCAAAGACTTTAGAATTTGCTAGAAAGTTTACTACCGTCTTTTTGAATCGACTATTAAATACGGCAGCGAGTAGGAATTTAAGAAGAATATATAGTGCCAAGCATCGAGTATACGAAAGCCTTTTAGTAGACGGGGAAGTAGAGAAAGTGAGAAGCCTGTCCAAAAAGGGAACCGTAGTATTGGTGCCTACCCATTTTAGTAATCTGGATTCTTTCATTGTTGGATACGGAATGGATCAAATAGCAGGTATTCCTTTTCCATCATTCGCTGCTGGCTTGAACCTTTACAATACCGGCTATACTGCCTATTTCATGAACCGCCTAGGTTGTTATAGAGTGGATAGGAGAAAGAAAAATGCTATTTATTTGGAGACACTTAAGACGGTTTCTAAGTTGTCTATAGAGCGAGGGGTAAGTAATTTAATTTATGCAGGAGGGACACGTTCCAGATCAGGAGAGTTGGAGCAAAAAGTAAAGATGGGCTTATTGGGTACAGCCGTGCAAGCCCAACGATCTATTTCAGAAAAAGGGGCAGCGGGGAAAGTCTTTATAGTCCCTGTCATTATCGGCTACCATTTTGTTTTAGAAGCGCCTTATTTAATAGATGAGCATTTGAGGAGAACGGGTAAAGAGCATTATCATAAAACGAAAGATGGCTCTCAAAGTTTACGCAGCTCTTTAAAGTTTGCTTGGAATTACTTTTCGCAAAGTTCAGAAATTAGACTATCCTTCGGTAAGCCCTTGGATGTTCTTGGCAATTTTGTAGATGGGGAAGGCAATAGCTATGACCGATTTAATAAACAACTAGATATAAAGGATTATTTTTTGACGGATGGGGTAGTTGCCAAAAATGCACAAAGAGAAAGAGAATATACCAAGATTTTAGGAGAGCGCATTATCGAACGTTTTCATAAAGATAATGTCGTATTGTGTAGTCATGCGATTGCATTTACAGTATTTAATTTATTGAAAAAACAAAATGCAGATTTAGATATTTATGGTTTACTGCGTTTACCTTCAGAAGATTTTGAATACCCGATCAAGATGGTGGAGGATGCTATGGCTAGTCTTGTGGTGCAATTAAAAAAACTAGAAGCAGAAGGGAATATTCGACTGTCGGATGAAATCTCTTGGGAAACGGAAAAGTTAGTCGAAGAAGGCATTCGATTATTAGGGGCCTTTCATGCGCAACAACCGCTGAAATATAATAAGGCTGGAAATGTAGTCAGTGAATCTTTTAAATTGGTATATTATTATCATAACCGACTCGATCATTATGACTTGGAGAAGATGGTGGATTGGGGAAGCTTTTTAAATGCTCATTCGGAGGTGCTTGCTTTTGTTGATTTTTAAGGAGAGGATATTTGATTACCTCATAGATATTTTTTACCACATAGGTACATAGGTCACATAGTAGGACGTATGCTATGTGATCTATGTATCTATGTGGTAAAACACAACCCTAGTTTTGTGGTTAGTAAACGTACTTAAATAAATATATGCTATTACGTATTTTATACCTACTCCTTTTGTGTTTATGGAGTCTTCAGTTACTCGCCCAAACAGGGACAGTAAGAGGGAATGTTTTCGATAAAGAAACAGGAGAACCTGTACTGTATGGTACGATCCAATTAGCTGGTACGAGCTTAGGAACAACGACTGACTTAGATGGCTTTTTCACTTTAGCAAACGTTCCAGTAGGAGAATATGAATTGTTATCTACCTATATAGGATATGATAGTTTAACTCAAAATATTATCGTAGAAGCAGATCGAATTAATTACTTGAGATTATACCTGACTACGAATAGTGTGCAGTTAGGAACAGTTAATATATCTGCCAAAAAGGAAACAGCAAGAACGGAAGTGCAAGTGTCTACACTAACTGTCACGCCCAAACAAATTACGGCGATGCCTTCTATTGGCGGGCAGTCGGATATTGCGCAGTACCTACCTGTTTTACCGGGGATTATTTCTACAGGAGATCAGGGCGGACAGTTGTATATAAGAGGCGGTTCACCCGTGCAAAATAAAATTTTATTGGATGGAATGACCATCTACAATCCTTTTCATTCTTTAGGATTATTTTCTGTTTTTGAAACAGAAACCATTCGTTCGGTTGATGTATTGACGGGGGGATTTAATGCGGAATATGGAGGACGTATATCAGCGGTGGTAGACCTAAAAACTAGAGAAGGGGATAAGAAACGTTTTGGTGGAGTAGTGGGGGCGAATCCCTTTCAAGCTAATGTTTTGTTAGAAGGGCCAATCGTGCCGCTTGATCCTGACAATGGAAGTAGTGTTTCTTTTTTGGTAACGGGAAAACATTCTTATATCGACCAGACTTCTCCAAATTTATATCCTTATGCAGTAGAGAATGACAGCTTAGGTTTACCTTTTAGTTTTACCGATTTATACGGAAAGCTTTCCTTTGTGGGTGGGAATGGAAGTAAGATTGACTTGTTTGGTTTTAACTTTCAAGACCAAGTGGACTATGCGAATTTGGCTACTTTAGATTGGACTACCTCTGGTGCTGGACTTCGATTTAGTTTAGTACCCAATGGATCTGCTGCAATTATAGGCGGCAATTTTTCTTTTTCAGATTATCAAGTAGGCTTAGTAGAATCTGATGATAAACCTCGTACAAGTGGGATCACTAGTTTTACAGCAGGATTGAATTTTACTTATTTCGGAAATAGCAGCGAAGTAAATTATGGCTTTGAAGTAAATGGTTTTAGAACCAATTTTGAATTCATCAATTTCTTGGATTTAAGTATTGAG
>CAKZUM010000235.1 GCA_937921525.1 uncultured Saprospiraceae bacterium | reverse complement strand
AAAGAATATGAGGTAGAACGCCCTTCTTCTAAAGAAGGTATTAAAAAGTATTTAAGCTCTGGGCTTGTCAAAGGAATTGGCCCTGTGTTCGCCGAGCGAATTGTGGAGTATTACGATATTAAAACATTAGCAATCATTGATGATAATCCCGACGCGCTGCTTGATGTAAATGGGATTGGGGGTAAACGTTTGGAAAAAATAAAGGCTTGCTGGGACGAACAACGTGCTATTAGAGAGGTCATGATTTTCTTGCAAGGTTATGGAATTAGTCCTACCTATGCAAAAAAAATATTCCGTACTTACGAGGAAAAAAGTATTGAAATCATACAAGATAATCCCTATCAATTAGCCAAAGATATTTGGGGAATTGGTTTTAAAACGGCCGATCACACCGCCCGCAAAATGGGCATCGCTACAGATGCGGACATCCGAATAGATTCAGGTGTAGAATATGCTTTGTCCGAACTGTCCAACGAAGGACATACTTGCTATCCTGTTGATTTATTTCTAGAAAAAGCACAGGAACTATTAGAGGTCGATGCTCATTTAATTGACCAGCGACTAGAGGCGATTATTAAAGATGGTCGGATTGTCTTACAAACTTTAGAGTATCAAGAAGGACAAAAAGTATTTATCTGGTTAAAACCTTTTTATCTCAGCGAAAAAGGAATTGTCAAAGAATTCGATCGGTTATTAACAGGGCAATCTCCGCTCAAACAAATCAATATTGAGAAAGCCATTGATTGGGCGCAAAAGGAATTAACCATCCAATTAGCAACCCAACAGCATCAGGCCGTTAGCCAATGTTTTCAAGAAAAAATACATATCATTACTGGTGGTCCAGGTACGGGTAAAAGTACGATTACTAAGGTTATTTTAGCCATTGCTAGAAAACTCACCGATAAAATATTACTAGCTGCCCCAACTGGTAGGGCTGCCAAGCGAATGGCAGAAATCACCAAGATAGAAGCAAAAACGATCCATAGTTTATTAGAGTTTGATTTTGGCATCAATGGCTTTAGACGCAATAAAGAAAAGCCGCTGGAATGCAATATTATTATTGTAGATGAGGCCAGTATGATTGATACCGTGTTGATGTATAATTTATTAAAAGCTATTCCAACACAGGCTCGGCTGATTCTTGTTGGTGATACGGATCAATTGCCTAGCGTGGGTCCTGGGAATGTTTTAAAAGATTTAATTGCCGTCAATATTTGTCCTACTACTACCCTAACAGAAATTTTCAGACAAGCTGCCAATTCTCAAATCATCCTCAATGCCCATGCTATTAATACGGGTATTTTTCCAACTATCAGCAATCAAGCCAATAGTGACTTTTTCTTTATAGAGCGAGAAGAACCAGAAGCTATTTTACAACTCATTCCAACATTGGTCAAAACTCGTTTACCTCAAAAATATGGCTTCGATCCTATTACTGACATCCAAGTATTAAGCCCTATGAATCGGGGAATTATTGGCACTCGAAATTTGAATACTATTTTACAAAAAGAATTAAATCCTTCTACGGAACCACTTATCAAAATGGGGCGCACCTTTCATGTAAAAGACAAAGTGATGCAGCTCCGAAATAATTATGATAAGGAGGTGTATAATGGTGATGTGGGTAGTATCTCTAAAATTGACAGAGTAGAACAAGAAATTTTAGTAGATTTTGAAGGCCAAGAAGTGATCTACGATTTTTCAGATATTGACCAATTGACTTTGGCTTATGCGGCTTCTATTCATAAGTTTCAAGGTAGTGAATGTCCTTGTATTATTATGCCGCTGCATATGACGCATTATATGATGCTGTACCGCAATATGCTCTATACGGGCATCACACGGGGTAAGAAAATGGTGATTGTAGTGGGTACTAAGAAAGCACTTTCTTTGGCAGTTCGGAATGATAAAATTTCTCAGCGGTATGCTGGCTTGCAGAGTTTTTTTTAATTGCTGAGACGCTGAGACGCAGCGTCAATAATTTCCTACTGAATCCTTAAACTTTTTTTTCACAAATGGCTGAAATTCCTTCCTTACGTTTTCGTATAATGATGGCAATAATAGCAGGATTGGCAATCGTTGCTTTTGTCATTTATTTTTTAAATAAAGGAGTAATTTTGGTTACTGCCCCTCTAGCTAAAACTAGCATTCATGCGCTACCTGACCAATCTCATGTAGTACTGAATGATGGCTCTAGCATAGAATACGTGCAAGGTACCTGGGAAGCAGAACGCAATATTTTATTGGTTGGAGAAGCTTATGTTAGTGTAAAAAAAGGAAACAGACTACAAGTAAAAACAGCCAATGAAAATATCGAAGTTTTAGGAGGTGCGAGGTTTAATGTCCGAGCATGGAGCGATCAATTTTATGCGGAATGTTATGAAGGTACTATTGAACTTAATAGCCAACAACAAGCAATAACTTTAAATAGTAATCAATCCATTAGTATCATTAAAGGTCAAATAGAAAAGCAAACTATTAACCATCAAAAACCACTTTGGTCAACTGG
>CAKZUM010000234.1 GCA_937921525.1 uncultured Saprospiraceae bacterium | reverse complement strand
ATGGATACACATTTAAGGTGTATGAGCGGGTGTGATTGGTTTTGAAAATCATACATCATATTTCATACATCATAAACCCGCCTGAATGGAACGGGCAGGTCTGCTTACTAGGTGAAATTAGACTGATTTATGATGTATGATTTAAAATTTATGATTTATGATTTTTTCGCACTACGACCGTCCACCGTCTGTCCACCGTCTGTCCACCGTCTAAACCTACTTCTTCCGAAAGAAAATCCCAATAGGAACTCCCGTAAAATCAAAGTGCGTCCGCATCTGATTTTCCAAGTAATTCTTATAGCTCTCCTTTACATGCTTCGGATAATTACAGAAAAAAGCAAAGGCTGGATAATAGGTAGGTAACTGCGTAATATATTTAATTTTAATAAAACGCCCTCTATGCGAAGGTGGCTCATAATTTTCGATAGCCTGCCCGATCACTTCATTTAATACAGACGTTTTGATTTTTCTATTTCTATTCTCATGGACTTCAATTCCTAATTCTATCGCTTTAAAAATTCGTTGCTTTTCCAAAGCAGAAATAAATAGGACTGGCACATCTGTAAAAGGGGCAATTTTTTCCTTGATCTTCTTTTCAAAATCTCTCGCTGTATTGGTTTCTTTTTCCATCAAATCCCACTTATTTACCAATATCACGATCCCTTTATTTCGTTTCTTTGCTAAATTAAAAATACTCATATCTTGATGCTCAATCCCATCTTCAGCATCTATCATCAAGAAACAGACATCTGAATCTTCTATTGCTCTAATCGCACGCATGACAGAGTAGAATTCTAAATCTTCATGAACTTTAGCTTTCTTTCGGATACCCGCTGTATCAATCAGCATAAATTCTTTTCCAAATTTAGAATACACAGAATGTATAGGATCTCTAGTCGTACCTGCAATATCCGTTACAATATTTCGATCTACGCCAAGTAAGGCATTTGTCAAAGAAGATTTACCAACGTTGGGTTGTCCAACTATCGCAAATTTAGGAATTTTATTATCCGTCGGTCCATCATCATCATCCAAGCTTTCTGTAACAGCGTCTAACAAATCACCAGTACCACTTCCTGAAATGGAGGCTAAGAAAAAGGTATCTTCAAAACCTAAGCTCCAAAACTCATTAGCTTCTAGAAGCCTTTGGTGATTGTCTACTTTATTAACGGCTAAAAATACTTGCTTCTTCGTGCGTCTTAATATATTCGCTACTTGTTCGTCTAAGTCCGTAACACCTGTAGTGACATCGACCATGAAGATAATGCAATTCGCTTCTTCGATCGCTATTTGTACTTGAGAACGAATAGCTGCTTCAAATATATCGTCAGAATTTCTAACAAAGCCACCTGTATCAATAACAGAAAAAGTCTTTCCATTCCACTCACAAGTACCGTACATTCGATCTCTTGTTACGCCACTTACGTCATCCGTGATTGCTTGTCGTTCTCCGACAAGTCTATTATATAAGGTGGATTTCCCAACATTCGGTCTCCCCACAATTGCTACTATATTACCCATTTTGTTTTTATAAAACTTATTCGTTTATTGAATAGAATAGAGAGCAGAGAAGCGAGAACAGAGACGTATTTCGTTTAAAAGACAACGAAATTCGTCTCTATTCTCTACTCTCGGTTCTCTATTCTAAAACCTATATGGTTTTAAAATAACTCTACTAAAAATTTCATAGTATCCACATCATCTGCATAATTAAATAAAGATGGTGTCTGTGTAGCACCTGGCAATATGGTTGATAAACCATTGATAGCTTGGCGACTAACTATATATTTTATTCCTTCTAAGAATTTTTTATCCCATTGGACTGCAAAAGTACCAGCATCTTCATAGAATTCATAATGCAGGCAGGCTATTCTGGAATTTAATAATTCCGACTCTGTTAATAGAATACAACCATTCGCTTGATATTTCACATTATTCAATAGATAAAGGGAGTAATTATAGTCAAAGTTATTTTTGTACTTACTATTCAATACAATTTCTTTGAACTCATGTAATAGTTCTAATAAATGATGAAAATCGTACCCTTCTGGTACATATATTTTAGATACATTTTCTTTTCCTAATCCATAGTTAGCGAATATATCGTTTCCTAAAGCCAATAATTCTGCATCCGATTCTTTGCCATCTAAAATGGCAATGCTCGTCTGTTCCTTTCTGATTAAACTAGGGTATTTTTTAAAATATTTTTCAAAATAAGGATTTTGACTACCTTCATTATTCGTTAGAATGGCATCAAATCCTTTTATGAAATCCCCTATTTCAAAGTAGTTAGCGGAGGCTGGATTCCAAGCCATCATTTGTTTAATCAAATGTGGTATGAGGTATTCGTCTGAATCGGAAATTTTGATAAGCGAATGATGGCCTGCCGCAAATACTGCTACGATGTCTTGCAGACCAGCGAGGGGTACATTGCCAGAAAGAATAATGGCTACCTTTTTAGGTGCAATATTTTCTTTACAATCATAGTGTTTTATCCAATCATATAGTGCCGTCTTATTCAAGTAATGTTTACCAATAGCCTGTGCTACTTTATTACAATTCTCTATCGTCAACCATTTATTATTAAAAGCAGTACGGTGCATTACTGCTTTTAGAAATTCACCATCTGATTGTAAATAATCACCTAGCTGGGCTAAGAGATCAATTCTTTCGTCTATAGTCATTTTTGTTTTTCTATCATTTTCGATACCTTCTCCTTCCCCAGCTTTTGCATGGTAATCATATTATTCTCTGGGATATGCTCAGGTGCTTCATAATGCTCTAAGGCAACCTCAATACTTTCTTCTCGCAATAGATGTAGCATAGGATAAGGAGATCGGTTGGTGTAGTTGGTGACATCGTCTTTGTCCGTTCCTCCGAACTGGTAGTCTGGATGAAAAGAAGCAATTTGAAGCTCACCTTCCAATTCGAGTGCAAAGATACGCTGATTTGCAACGGCTAAGAAGTCATTGTAGTCAAAGAAGTCATTTAATACTTTTGGATGGATGATAAGCGTCGTTTCTATTTCTTTATTATCAGAATATTGTAATAATTTCAATTCTTTATCTAATAAATTAACTAGATCACCCAAATCCTCTCCTCCATAGACTACATAGCGTATTTGGTCGTTTTGAAGAGGATAAGCGGCAAAAGGACAGAGATTCAATTTCACCACAAAAGAGCTGATCCAATGTTTTGTTTGTTCTATAATTTTCATGTTTTAAGCGAATTTATTTACATTTGCCTATCAAATAGACCACATAGGCTTATTATTTATCAACTTGACCGTCCTACCAAATACATTATAACTAGAAGTAAGTAAGGGAGTAGGCAATAGCAGAGCTACGGACTCATTTTTTCTCAGACTGAAAAAGAATAGAGGCAGATGTAGAAGTTATTGTTTTGTCGTTACTAAATAAAACTAAATCACTTGACTAGTCATAGATTACCTGTGAATTATTTCACAACTGACTAATATTTATGACTTTAAACCTATATATGAAAAATAAAATATTTAAAACCTTCATCAATTTTACAAAAAACCTCAAAACAACTGGAGCGATCTATAAGACCAACAAAGCTGTAGAAATAGGCTTATGTTCAAAAATTGATGAAAGTACTAAGATTGTTGTAGAGTTTGGTACTGGATATGGAAATATCACACAAGAGATTCTCCGTCGATTACCCGATGATGGGAAATTATACACTTTTGAAGTAAATGAAGAATTCGTAGCATCTGTAAAAGAAACCATTCAAGATCCTAGATTGGTCGTTATTAATGATGGCGCACAAAACTTTGGTAAATACGTAGAGGAAAAAGTCGATTGTTTTATTTCTACCATTCCTTTCACTTTAATTCCTAAAGAAATAACCCTAGATATAGTTAATAAAAGCTATGCTGCTTTAAATGCAGAACGCTTTTTTTGCAAAGCACAATATTCTAAATTACATTTAAAAAAATTTAAAGCCATATTTGATGAATGTACTACCACAACCGTGTTAGACAATTTGCCTCCAGCGCATCTTTATTTTTGCAAAAAGACAACTATCCCTAATAAAATGAAAGGCGTAAAAAAGAACCGTTTTAGAATAGCAAAAGCACTTTAA
>CAKZUM010000233.1 GCA_937921525.1 uncultured Saprospiraceae bacterium | reverse complement strand
CATATCAAATAATTGGACGGGCAGTTATCTTATTCGGATTGCTTTTTTAGTGGATTTTTTTCCCCCAACTAAATGAATAATATAAGCGCCAGGTCTTCTAGATTTAAGATTGATTTCATAGAATGTATTTTTAGGTAAATCTCCTACAAACTCATGAGATACCAACTCGTAATTCAAAGTGAACACCTGAACTCTTTCAATTTTGAATGGTGCGTCTACAAAATCTATATAAACTAATGACCCGTTTTGGGTAATATAATTGGACTGTTTGGATACCTCTTTTGGGGACAGTTCAGCATATAAAGGTGCATTCATTTGTGCATTGACTATATTGATAGAAAATATTATGACTGAACATATAATGGATACTTTTCTTCTAATATTTGGATAAAATTTCATAAGTATATTTTTATAATATAAAAAGCTCAATAAAGCCTTTGAGTATCAACAAAACAATAACTTCCGCATCTGACGCTACTCTAGTCCAGTTGGAGAAACTTAGAAAATACGTCCGCAGCCCTGCTATGAACTAATTTTTTATATTCCTCAAACGGAAAAATAATTAGAGCCAACTTGCGGAATTTATTAATCCCTCATTACTAAAGGAATTACAGGAAGGTACTGATAAAGTACCTTCCTGTTAGAAATTAAGCTTTTGGATAAAACGGTTATATACTTGTAATCAATTAGTGGGGGACATTTTCAAGTGAAAAATCAAATCGTGGGATTTTTAGATTTTGACACTTGTATAAAGTCTGAAAGAATAATAACTGGGATTTATAGGATATTAGATAATTTTTCGTGGAATATTTTCTTTGAAACACTACCGGTTAATCTATCTTTAATTTTATTTTCTTTAATAAAATAAGTAACCATTGATCTACCTTCCCCTAGTATAGACATGATCCTATCAGGATCCTCTATATAATAAGTATGGATATGAATCTCATCTTGGTACTTACTTTTTATATTGTTTAAAAGCCGCTTTAACCAGTGTGCGCCAAAAGAATTATTTCTTGATACACTTATTATTGTCGGTGATGTAGCTTTTTCCAAAAGCTTGTCAAATACTTCTTTATTAAAAAAATTTTGATTGTATGTTTCCATGATATTTTATTTAACTACTTTAGTAACTTCCTACTATCTTTAATTGCTATATTACTTTCTAAAATCAATTTTTGACTTTCATTTATCAATTCTTTAGCAACCTGTAATATTATTGGATTTTCAATTTTTAGCGTATCTCTACTAGGTCCCGCTTTTCTGTACCAGCTATTTGTCTGATCACTAGACGCATGACTTACTTCAAAAAAATCTCTAATATCCTGTTCTTCCATATTCAGTTTTTTAGCAATTTGGCTAAAGCCTCCTGAAGGAAGATTTTTTTTAATTTCTTTTAGTTTTTCTAAAGTGATTAGCATAGTTTTTAATTTTAGTTTTAAACAACTTCCTAAAGAAGTAAAGATATTAACGGTTGTGTTCCTCTATATTAGGATGGTTATGATTTATAGACAAATATTCTTCATTTGGAAAAAGGGAGGCTCTTTTGCCTCCTCTTTTATATTTATTAATTTCCAAAACTGTCATTTTTTTCTAAAAAGTGAGGAGGTAAATCAAACCTCCTCACTTATGATCTAATAACCTAATAAAGGACTAGGAGTAAACCGATTTATAGATATTCAGTAATATACTCCTAAACAAACAACACTGATTGTAAACAAACAAACACTAAATACTCACCTATACCCCATACTATGCTAGGAGAGTGCCAAAAACGTAAAACATTGGTTATCAGTATTTTAAGAAATTTAAGGAGTTTTTTTTTCCTTTTATTTAAGGAGTTCCTTTTATTTAAGAATAAATAGCTAATAACTAGCAACACACGGACTGGTAAATGCTACCAGATAGTCAAATGTCTCTTTGTTTTGACCTGAATTTTTCTAAAAAAGGGTTTATTTCTAAAAAAAAAACTAATTTTTTTTTTATCGGGAGAGAAAATATATTAAAATAGCTGTTCTGTATTTTTTTTCTTTTATATAAGGAATGATTCTTAGGATGGGTAGAAAAGTATAGCACACGTGACAAAAAGGCTCATCCTCTTTTCCAAAAGAGACTGTTGTTATTTTATTGATCCCTCCTTCCTTATCAACTGTTTTGTCGCCACTTAAAGGACACTAAAGGACAGACTTTTCATTATGACCGCTTAATTTTGTCTCGAACAATTCACACTCACCATAAGATAAACGTAAGGAATACAAGCAAGAATAAACAGACACTCACAATATTCATATTCCTTAAAAGTTTCAAATCACAAGTATAGATCAGTCAATTTTGAATAACAAAAATATTAGACGAGCAGTCTAACATAAATTTTGTTATTACCAAGAGCAGTCTGAAAAAGAATAATAGTAATTTGTAATTGGTTGGGGTTAGCTCGAAGTTGGGCTAACCCAGCTTTAAACCATTTATTTTTTACTCCTTATATTAATTTAGCCCGAATTAATCCAAAGAAAATTCCCCCCTCCCTTTGTTAAACATTTAACCTACTACTGAACTACAGTACAATGAGAATTAACTGCCTACTTAGCATTTTCAAATCTATTTATAGATGTAATCCCTCCTTATCATCTATTAAGTTTCTGTTTGTTATTTTCTTTTCTATCGTATTTACTTCCTTCACGCAAGGCTCTAATTATCCTATGGCATCGAGTTGTGAAAACAACTTATTACTAAATGGAGATTTTCAATATAGTGATGTCGAATGGAGTGCGAGTTCTAGTACTTTAAAAGGATTATCAAGTAGCTTTACTACAGATGGAAATTATCACGCTTGGCTTTTACCTCTTGCAGGGGAAGGAGAAATTTATCAAGAAATCACTACAAATTTTAGTAATCAAGAGATTAGTTTAATGGTGAATGCTGGGGTACATAATCCAGCTGCGTCACATCGGGTAGGGATTCAATTTATTAATCAAGCAGGAGTTGTTCTTCTTTCGAGGTCTGTCGAAGTAGATAATGATTTGGATATTTCGGGTAGCTTACAACCGTATATGGTTAGTGGTATGACACCAGCAGGGACCGAAAAAATTAGGGTCTATGCAAGTTCTGCCGAGGGCTACATAAGAATAGATAATGCTTGTTTGACTATGGTAGAGGATCCATTTGCTGCTCCTCCAGCCTGTGCATTTACATTAGGCGAAGATCAAGAATATTGCGGTTCAGCAGTTGAGTTAAGTGGGCCAATAAATGTGGATTGTCAAAATAATATAAACACTTATTTATGGACTAAAGACGGTCAAGCTTTTAGTACGTTTAGAGGTGTTAGTATTTCTGGCGTTGGTACTTATTGTTTAGTTTATACAGATTGTAGTGGTTGTGAGACAACGGAGTGTATGAGCTTAACAGAATGTTTAACGGGTGCGCCAGCAGCTAATAACTGTCCTGCTGCAAATAATGATAGATACGAATTAGCTTGTGGAGAAGTTTTTACAGGTAATGTGGGGATCAACGATGTAAATTTAGTCAACCCAATATATGCGCTTGTTCAAGCACCGAAAAATGGTACGGTCGTTTTAGATGCGGAAGGAGCATTTATATTTGACGGTATTGGAGATTGTAGTAGCGATCAATTTATTTATCAAGTATGTAATGACAATGATTTAGAAGGCTGTTGTGTCGAAGCAACGGTTATACTAAATATTTTTACAGGTGCTGAATGCCCTACTGCAAACAACGATAGATATGAGGCATGCTGTGGAGAAATTTTTACAGGCAATGTAGGAGCTAATGATGGAAGTTTAAGCAATGAAATATTTATGCTTATCGAAGGACCTACAAATGGTACTGTCACCTTGGGATCTAAAGGCGATTTTATATTTGATGGTATCGGAGATTGCAGTAGCGATCAATTTCGATATAAAGTATGTAATGATAATAATGTAGAAGGCTGCTGTGTAGAAGCGACCGTTACTTTGAATATTCTTACAGGACCTGATTTAAGTATTCAAGCGACCAACCCATCTATCTGTGTAGGAGAAGCCACTACTATTAATGTCATTGCAACTGGAGGCGTTCCAGGATATACTTATCAATGGGATAATAACTTAGGAACAAACAGTTCAGTTGAAGTAATGCCGAATGAAACTACGGTCTATAATGTGACGGTAACAGATGCTTCTGGTTGTACTTCTACAGAAGAAGTAAGTGTTAGCATAGAAGCGTGTAAATATGATTTAGCTTTAATCAAGACATTAGGGCGGAATCAATCTAGCATGGTCAGTATAGGGGATAATGTAAGTTATGAAATAACAATCGCAAATCAAGGAGATGTCCCTTCTAATACCTATAGCGTTAGGGATCAAATACCAGCAGGTATGGGATTTGTATCTGCTTCTGATGGAGGTAGAGAGAGTGGTGGAATTGTAACGTGGGCTAGTTTGTCGAATATTGCACCAGGAGCAACCAAAACAATTTCTTTGGTATTAAAAGTAGAGGATGCTACACAAGGGGATTATCGAAACTGGGCAGAAATATCAGAAGATTCATCAAGTGATTACGCGACTACGGATGAAGATTCTACACCAGATAGCAATGTCGGTAATGATAATACAAATGGTTTTGGTACTGATCCAAATGATCCTGCGGTAAACCATAATGATATTACTTTGGATGAGCCAACAGGCGATGAAGATGATAATGATTACGAAGATGTAACACTCAATATAAAATATGATTTAGCCCTAATAAAAACTTTAGCAGCCAACCAATCCGCAACTGTTGGATTAGGAGATTTAGTGACCTATACAATTACGGTTTCAAACCAAGGAAATGTACCTTCCAATGCTTATTCTGTAGTAGATCAAATACCAGCAGGTATGGGCTTTGTATCTGCTTCTGATGGAGGTAGTGAAAGTGGGGGCGTGGTGACTTGGTCTAATCTATCAAACATCAATGCTGGACAAAGAAAACAATTGTCGATCATATTAAGAGTAGAAGATGCGACTCAAAGTGACTACCGTAACTGGGCAGAGATTTCTTCGGATTCATCAAGTGATTACGCAACTACAGACGAAGATTCTACACCAGATAGCAATGTTGGTAATGATAATACAAATGGTTTTGGTACTGCTCCAAATGATCCTGCGGTAAACCATAATGATATTAGCTTGGATGAGCCAACAGGGGACGAGGATGATAATGACTATGAAGATATAACACTAGAAATAAATTATGATTTAGCCTTAATAAAAACGTTAGCAACTAATCAATCCGCAACGGTTGGTTTAGGAGATTTAGTGACCTATACAATCACGATTTCGAACCAAGGAAATGTACCTTCCAATACTTACTCTGTAGTAGATCAAATACCAGCAGGTATGGGTTTTGTATCTGCATCCGATGGAGGTAGCGAGCGTGGAGGAGTGGTGACGTGGTCTAATCTATCAAACATTAATGCAGGACAAAGAAAACAACTGTCGATTATATTAAGAGTAGAAGATGCGACTCAAAGTGACTACCGTAACTGGGCAGAGATTTCTGCGGATTCATCAAGTGACTACGCAACTACTGATGAAGATTCTACACCAGACAGTAATGTTGGCAATGATAACACAAATGGTTTTGGTATTGATCCAAACGATCCTGCGGTAAACCATAATGATATTACTTTGGATGAGCCAACAGGGGACGAGGACGATAATGACTATGAAGATATAACACTAGAAATAAATTATGATTTAGCTTTAATAAAGACACTAGCCGCTGGTCAAGCAACAGCAGTTGAGTTAAATGAGTTAGTGGCTTATACGATCACGATTTCGAATCAAGGAAATGTACCGTCTAATGCTTATTCTGTAGTAGATCAAATACCAGCAGGAATGAGTTTTGTATCTGCCTCTGATGGAGGTAGTGAAAGTGGTGGAGTGGTTACATGGTCTAATCTATCAAACATTAATGCAGGACAAAGAAAACAATTGTCGATTATATTAAGAGTAGAAGATGCGACTCAAAGTGACTACCGTAACTGGGCAGAGATTTCTGCGGATTCATCAAATGATTATGCAACTACGGATGAAGATTCTACACCAGATAGCAATGTCGGTAATGATAACACAAATGGCTTTGGTATTGATCCAAACGATCCTGCGGTAAACCATAATGATATTACCTTGGATGAGCCAGCAGGCGATGAAGACGATAATGATTATGAAGATGTAAGTTTAATCATACACTATGATTTAGCTTTGATTAAAACCTTAGCGGCAGGACAACCATCGAGTGTGACGGTTGGTGAGAATGTAGCCTATACCATTACTGTAAGTAACCAAGGAAATGTAGCGTCTAATACTTATTCAGTCGTAGATCAAATACCAGCAGGAATGAGTTTTGTGTCTGCCTCTGATGGAGGTAGTGTGAGTGGGGGAGTAGTCACTTGGAACAATTTGAATAACATTGCGCCAGGTGCTTCAAAAGATTTATCTATTGTATTAAGACTAGATGATGCAACTATTGGAGAATATATCAATAAAGCAGAAATCTCTGCGGACGGTTCAGCAGCATATAATACAACGGATGAAGACTCTACGCCAGATAGCAATGTAGATAATGATCCAGTAGTAGATCACAATGATATTAGCTTGGATAATCCGACAGGTGATGAAGATGATAATGATATAGCAGAGATTCGATTAGGCGTAGAATATGATTTAGCATTGATTAAAACATTAAGAGGCAATCAATCGAATATCGTCAGTCAAGGAGACAATGTAAGTTATGATATTACCATAATGAATCAGGGGAATGTTCCTTCTAATAGCTATTCTGTTGCAGATCAGATTCCTGATG
This sequence comes from uncultured Saprospiraceae bacterium, assembly GCA_937921525.1. GTDB lineage: Bacteria > Bacteroidota > Bacteroidia > Chitinophagales > Saprospiraceae > JAFMDF01. The sequence continues at coordinate 3,745 of CAKZUM010000233.1, read as the reverse complement.
GAATGACCTTCGTTTCGGCAACGGATGGAGGTACTGTGAATGGCGGAGTGGTTACGTGGTCAGACTTAGCAAACATACCAGTAGGCTCTACTAAAACATTGACGCTAGTATTGCAAGTGGCAGATGTCGCAAGAGGAGGCTTCCGTAACTGGGCAGAAATAACAGACGATTCTTCTGGAGATTATAATACAACAGACGAAGATTCTACCCCAGATACAAATATAGGTAATGACAACGTAGCTGGTTTTGGTACAGCTCCAAATGATCCTGCGGTGAATCACAATGATATTACTTTGGATGAGCCAGCAGGCGATGAAGATGATAATGATTATGAAGATGTACAAGCTGAAATAATCTATGATTTGGCTTTAATCAAAACATTAGGAGAGGGACAATCGTCTACGGTAGAAATTGGAGAAATCGTAGCTTACAACATCACAGTAGCGAACCAAGGAAATGTACCTTCTAATACATTTACCGTTACAGATCAGATTCCTACAGGAATGAGTTTTGTAACTGCGTCTGATAATGGCTTAGAAAATGGAGGTCTTGTAAATTGGACAGTTTCTAATCTAGCACCAGGAGAAACAAAGGTCATCAATATCCTTCTTCGAGTAGATAATGCGACCCAAAGTGATTACCGTAACTGGGCAGAAATAACAGACGATTCTTCGGAAGACTATAATACAACAGATGAAGATTCTACTCCAGATACAAATGTAGGTAATGATGGGGTAGCTGGTTTTGGTACAGCTCCAAATGATGCGGTTACCAACCACAATGATATTAGCTTGGATAATCCAACAGGCGATGAAGATGATAATGATTATGAAGATATTTCTTTAGATCTTTCTTATGACCTTGCATTGGTAAAAACATTAGCAGCTAATCAATCGGCAGTTGTTAGCTTGGGAGATATTGTTAGGTATACCATTATGATAAGCAATCAAGGGAATGTAGCTTCTAATGGCTATAGCGTAATGGATCAAATACCAGTAGGGATGGAGTTTGTTTCTGCGTCTGACGGAGGAACAAATGCGAACGGCTTGGTCACTTGGACGAATTTATCAAACTTAGCACCAGGTCAAATAAAAAATCTGACAGTAGATTTAAGAGTAATAGCTGTAGAGCAAGCGCCATTTAGGAACTTTGCAGAAATAACAGACGACTCTTCGGAAAATTACGGCGTAACAGACGAGGACTCTACACCAGATACAAATCCATCGAATGATCCGATTATAGAGACAGATGATATTGCAGTAGATAATACACCGGGCGATGAAGATGATTCAGACGAAGAAATAGTAACGGTTGATATTGTATATGATTTAGCATTAGTAAAGAATTTAGCAGCTAACCAATCTGCCTTAGTGGCACTTGGTGATGTCGTTAATTTTACGATCACTGTTACCAATGAAGGAAGTGTTCCTTCTAACACTTATGATGTAGCAGATTACCTTCCGCAAGGGATGGAGTTTATTTCTGCTTCCGATTTCGGTACTATTAATGGGGATATTGTTACTTGGACTAATTTACCAAATTTAGCACCGGGAGATACAAAGACTTTATCTATTAGTGGACGAGTAGCAGATGCAGCACAAGCCCCATTCGAAAATATTGCGGAGATTATTAATGATTCTTCGGAAGATTATGGAGTAACAGATGAAGATTCTACACCAGATACTAATCCATCAAATGATCCAGAGGCAGAAGATGATGCAGACGCAGCGATGGTCGATGTAAATATTACTTATGACTTAGCTTTAGTAAAGACATTAGCTTCTAATCAATCTACTACTGCCAGTATTGGAGAAGTAGTAAATTATACCATCACGATTGCGAATCAAGGAAATGTACCTTCTAGTAATTATGATGTAATGGATCAAATACCAGCAGGGATGGAGTTCGTATCTGCCTCTGATTTTGGCACAAACCAAAATGGACTGGTAATATGGTCTAGTTTACCTAGTATAGATGCTGGTCAAACTAAAGAACTAAGTATTGCTTTAAGAATAGTCGATGCGGCACAAGCACCTTATGAAAACTTTGCAGAAATTACCAATGATGCTTCGGAAGAATATGGAGTAACGGACGAAGATTCTACGCCAGATACGAATCCTTCAAATGATCCAGTCATAGATGCGAACGATCCAATGGTAGATACTACACCGGGGGATGAAGATGATAGTGATATAGCTGTAATTGATGTAAATATTAGCTATGATTTAGCTTTAATCAAGACTTTAAGTGCTGGCCAAGCTAGCCAAGTAAATGTTGGTGAGCTCGTTAATTATACGATCACAATTGCCAATCAAGGAAATGTATCTTCTGGGGCATATAGCGTAATAGACCAAATACCAGCAGGCTTAAGATTTGTTGCAGCTTCTGATTTTGGAAGCCTTTCAGGGTCTACCGTTACGTGGTCAGATTTATCTAATCTTGAACCAAATACAACGAAAGAACTTTCTTTAACGCTTCAGGTGTTGGATGGTTTAAATAGTGATTATCGAAACTGGGCAGAAATTTCAGAAGATTCTTCAGCAGATTATGGCGTAACAGATGAAGATTCTACGCCAGATACTAATACAGGAAATGATGGAACGGATGGCTTCGGCACTGATCCAAATGATCCTTACACGAACCACGATGATATTACACTAGATGAACCAGTAGGCGATGAAGATGATAATGATTATGCGGATGTTAGTATTCAGCCAATATATGATTTAGCTTTAGTAAAAACATTGGCTTCTAGTGCAGAAGTGGAAGAAGGAGATATAGTAGCATACACAATTATTATCAGCAATCAAGGTACAGTAGCTTCTAATGATTATACGGTAAGTGACTATATTCCAGCAGGCATGAGTTTTGTTGGGGCTTCTGATGGAGGGACTGTATCAGGTGATATAGTTAGTTGGACAAATTTATCAAATTTAGAACCAGGTCTTGTTCAAGTTTTGAGCATTAGTTTGAGAATGGACGATGTGAGCTTGAATAATAATTACAGAAATATTGCGGAAATCACTTCGGATGGTGCGAGTGATTATGGGATAGTAGATGAAGATTCTACGCCAGATACCAATCCTTCGAATGATCCAGCTACGAATCATAATGACCCTGCAGCAGATAGCGTTCCCGGTGATGAAGATGACCACGACTACGAAGACCTTACACCTATACAACCAGCTCCAGTATATGATTTGGCATTAGTTAAAACGTTAGCACAAGGGCAATCTGTCAATGTGGAGGAAGGACAGCAAGTTACTTACAATATTACCGTGAGTAATCAAGGAGATGTGCCATCAAATGATTATACAGTAGTCGATCAAATTCCAGCAGGAATGCGTTTTATGTCTGCCTCTGATGGAGGGAGTATTACAAATGGCTTAGTTACTTGGGCGAACTTGGCAAACATTGATTCTGGTCAAGAAAAAGTATTGACTCTTACTTTATTACTAGAAGATGCAAGTTTAGGTAGTTATAGAAACTATGCAGAAATCTCGGATGATTCTTCAGAAGATTATGGTGTGAGAGATGAAGATTCTACACCAGATAATGATCTTACTGGTGATTTAGTAATCAATCATAATAATACTAGTTCAGATGATGTAGTAGGAGATGAAGATGACCACGATATTGAAGATATTGCTCCAATTCGACCAGCAGTTACTTATGATTTATCTTTGATAAAAATATTAGCGGAGGGACAAGCAGCAACAGTTGCAGAGGGAGAGACCGTTACTTA
>CAKZUM010000232.1 GCA_937921525.1 uncultured Saprospiraceae bacterium | reverse complement strand
AGTATAGGTTGTGGTACTACTAGGACTGATGGAGTGGCTTGTTCCATTTGGTAAGCCGTTGTTCCAATTAAATACATAATTCCCATCTCCTCCACTTGCATTAGCTGTAATTATTGTACTACCATCTGTACAAATTGCAGCGTTCGCTGCCGATATATTTACATTCAGACCATTGGAACAATCCCCGTCTGCACAATCTATCTGTCCGTCACCGTCATCATCTATTCCATTGTTACAAATTTCAGCACACGTACCAATACGAACGGTACTCGTTATATTTTGAATACAGTCACCATAACGAACCGTAGCTGTATAACTAGTTGTAGTAGAAGGATTAACCACCAATGTTGGTCCCGTACCACTTCCTGGTGACCAACTAATTTCCCTACCACATAGACTTATATTTGCCAGATGAACTCGCTTTGTTTCGCCTACTGCAAACTCATTGGAGTGTATTCTTAGTTTTACTTGTCTAACTTGATTTTTACGGAATCTATTAGTAGGCAGAGAAAAGGTATGCAAACCATTGGCACCATCTGTAGAATACCCTAAATCTGCAAAGCCTTCTACACCATCTCTGATAAATAATTGGAATCGCACGCCTCCACCAAAAGATAACCGAACCGAAATCTCTTCATAATTTGACCAATCATGTAAGGGTATATGCAGATCATAGTCCACATAACCCGTATTCGCATTCTCTCTGCGCAAATCAAAATAATTGGTCCCCCCTGCGCCTGCTGCATAGCTTAGATTAAGTGGAATAGACATAGTCGAATTATTGGCAGTCAGCCTACCTCTGGTATCAACGGTTTCTCTAAAATCAGTTAAATCAAAACAGCCTTGGTTTGCATCATAATTTCCTAAACTCAAGGTATGTGAATCTCCCGCACAAATAGTGGCATCTCCTAGTGTAGTAGTGGGTATGGGGATAATGGTTCTTTTAACAGGGCTAGAAGTAACTGCAGCACAACTATTGGACGTAACTTGCACTCGTATCCAACGGCTTACTGTATTTGTCTCTGTATAGTTTGCTGTGTTATTCCCTGCTATGTTTGTAAAACTTAAGCCATCTGTACTCGCTTGCCATTGATAGCTAAATGGACCCGTTCCACCTGTTACCGTTGCCGTATATAATGCCGATTCTCCTGTGCAAGTATGAGAACGATCAACATTAAGATTGACGGAGGGGAAAGATTCTACCGCAATGGTAAAGTTTTTTGTTTGAGAACAGCCATTGGGGTCGGTGTAGGTAGCTTGCCAGACGCCTTCATTCACTCCTCCGTCTACTACACCGGGTATTAGAATTTGGTCATAATCCGTACCATTCGTACCACCAGAATAATTCGCACCATCTGGACGACGGAAAGTAAAGTCCCAATCGCTACTAAAAGAACCACTAAAATCTAATGTTACAAAATCACCCGAACAGACCGTCACGCTATTTCGCAACTGGAAAGTACCGTCATTTACTTTGATATATTGATTTACATCTGGAATTGGATTAACGGTTATATTCGCAGGCGCAGAAGCCTCCTCAGGACAACTTCCATTCCTAATGACGGCTCTCACCTGCCATACTCCTAAGCTATTAAAACAACAAGAACTAGGAGCAAAGTTGCTACCTCCACCATACCAGTTGGTCCAGTTGCCATTAGGTGGCTTGTATTCCCATCGTACGATTGTTCCTCTTATTGAAGAGACTATATGTCTTTGGGGTACATTATTTGTTCCTAGACAAATTTCTTGATTGACAGGACTAACTAGTCCGCCTAAGGTGGTATCATCAGCATTAACCGTGAAATTTACCGTATTCGAACAGCCTTGGGAATTTGTATAAGTAGCTTTCCATACGCCTTCATTACCTCCTCCATCGGTTACATTGGGTAGTAGGATTTGGTCGTTAGCTACTCCATTCGTGCCACCAGGAAAAACCCTCCCATCAATAGGACGGCGGAACGTAAAGGTCCAATCGCTGGTAAAAAGACCACTAAAATCTAATGTTACATCATCACCCGAACAGACCGTTACACTATTTCGCAACTGGAAAGTACCATTATTTACTCTAATGTATTGATCTACATCTGGAATCGGATTAACGGTTATATTCGCAGGCGCAGAAGCCACTTCAGGGCAACTACCATTCTTAATGATGGCTCTCACCTGCCATACTCCTACTCTATTAAAACAACAAGAACTGGGAGCAAAGTTGCTACCTCCACCATACCAGTTGGTCCAGTTGCCATTAGGTGGTTTGTATTCCCATCGTACGATTGTTCCTCTTATTGAAGAGACCATATGTCTTTGGGGTACATTATTTGTCCCTAGACAAATTTCTTGATTGACAGGATTAACTAATCCACCTATGGTCGTATCATCCGCAGTAACCGTGAAACTTTCCGTATTTGAACAGCCTTGGGGATTTGTATAAGTGGCTTGCCAGACCCCTTCATTACCTCCTCCTGGTGTGACAGAAGGTAGTAAGATTTGGTCATTAGCTACTCCATTCGTCCCACCAGGAAAAATCCTTCCATCAATAGGACGACGGAACGTAAAAGTCCAATCGTTACCAAAGGCCCCACCAAAATCTAATAATACCCTGTCGCCCGAGCAGACCGTTACACTATTCCGTAACTGGAAGGCAGCATTATTCACACTGATATATTGGTTTAAATTAGGTTTTGACCCAACACATGGATCTGCACAATTTTGTACGGTCACGTTGTATTGTCTTGATGTACTACATCCATCTGTATCTTCGTAGATAATACTGTAGATTCCAGTATGCGCTGTTGTCGCATTAGTAACTGTAAAATACGAATTACCATCTGGACTACTATCCGTTACCCCATTAGGGTAGCGTAGGGTAATATTATTAGCCAGGCCTGATTGTGTGGCTAAATAAAAAGTCTCTCCTACACAGAGAGTTATGTCACAGCTACTTGTCCAGCTTCCTCCTAACTTTCTTGTATAACAAGTTAATGAAGGTGTATCATCACAAGGATCCACACAAGGTTCTGCCACAATCGTAAAATTCTCTGTTCGAGAACAGCCACTAGGGTGGGTATAAGTAGCTTGCCAGACGCCTTCATTACCTCCTCCATCTGTTACGTTGGGTAAGCGAATTTGGTCATTGTCAACTCCGTTCGTGCCACCGGGAAAATTCGCTCCATCAGGACGGCGAAAAGTAAAAGTCCAATCATTACCAAAGGCACCACCAAAGTCTAATAGCACTTCATCGCCCGAACAGACCGTTATGCTATTCCGTAATTGAAAGGCAGTATTATTCACGCTGATATACTGATTTAAATTAGGACTTGCATCAACCGTAACGTTGTATTGCCTTGATACATTACAACCATCTGCATCTTCGTAGATAATATTATAAACTCCTGTATGTCCTGTTGTCGCATTAGGAACTGCAAAGTAGGAATTACCATCTGTAGTCCTATCATATACTCCATTCGGATATTGTAAGGAAAGATTATTAGCAATACCTGATTGTGTGGCTAAATAAAAAGTCTCTCCTTCACAGATTCTTATGTCACAGCCACTTGTCCAGCTTCCTCCTAACTTTCTCGTATAACAGGTTAGCGCAGTTACTTCGCATGGATCGACACAAGATTCTACTATAACGTTGTATCTCTGTCTTACGTCACAACCATCATCATTTGTATAAACAATAGCATAACTTCCTGTCATTGCCGGAGTAGCGTTATTAAAAGTAAAATAGGAATTTCCATCTGCTCTGTTAAAAGCAGTATTGTTAGGATTATATAACACAATATTGTTTTGGATATTTGCTTGTGTTCCTAACGAAAAAGACTCCCCTTCGCAGACAGTAACGGTTGAACCAGCAACCCAAGCACCGCCATTTCTTCTTGTAGATGGAGTAATTGCGGCACGGGGTTTGACCTCAACTGGAGGAGCATTTATATATTTCTGACAGCCATTATATTCTAATAAGGCCCGAGCATAAAATGTAGTCGGATAATCGATTCTACTAGTAGGACTATTACTAGTTACACTTCCCTCCCATTCCCGAAAATTAACATTATTGTCACTCCATTCCCAGCGAACTACCGTTCCTGTGTATTGCGTTAATCTGAAAAAACCATTAGTAAAAGTATAGTATTCTTTTAAACATTTTGTATCCGAAAAAGATGTTATGGTCCCTGA
>CAKZUM010000231.1 GCA_937921525.1 uncultured Saprospiraceae bacterium | reverse complement strand
AGAAAAATTTCTATTTAAAGGGAAAAATAGATTTAAGTTAACGGGAGAAAAAATACTATTTAAAGGGAAAAATAGATTTAATATAACGGGAGAAAAATGCTATTTAGTAACAACGAAATAATAAATTCCGCATCTGCCTCTATTATTTTTCTGTTTGAGAAACTTAAAAAATCCTTGCATAGCCTAGCTACGGAAGTATTTTTTAAGAAAAACTGAGAACAAAAGATTCCGTCCTAGATGTTCAAATTATTGTTTTGTCGTTACTTAAAGGGAAAAATAGATTTAAGTTAACGGGAGAAAAAATACTATTTAAAGGGAAAAATAGATTTAATTTGACGAGAGAAAAATGCTATCTAAGGGAAAAATAGATTTAATATAATGGGAGAAGAAGGTTTTATCCTATAAAGAAAATAACAAATTTTATGCCAGAAACAATTAGTCTCCAACTAATAAATGAGGTTCAAACATGATTATCTGTAGAGCAGAGAATAGCAGTGTATTTCGTTGTATGGCTTCGTAATGACAGGGATAAATAGTACTTTTGATGTATCAAAATACTCAGAACAGGCTATTCAATAATTGTTGAAGAATGTTGGGTAATAGTCATATTTTTATTAAAAAAATAGTTATTCAATAATGCACATTTATAACAATACTCATTCTACAACTATCTTTTGTTTCTTGATGCTAATATTATTTTCTTGTCGCTCGACTAACTATTTATCGAGTATCGAGGCAAGTAAACAAACAGTTAATGCTGAATTAGCACCAACCGAAGACCCTGCCATTAGTTCCCTCATTCAGCCCTACAAAAAAGATTTAGATGCACAGATGAATACCATCATAGGGGAGACGGCTGTAGACTTAAAAAAGAAACGACCAGAATCTACTTTAGGGAATTGGATGGCAGATGCGATTCTGCGACAAGCAGAAAATTTAGTAGATACGCCTATAGCATTTGCTATACAAAATCAAGGGGGGATTCGGATTAGTGAAATAGCTAAGGGACCTATCACTAGAGGTAAAATTTTTGAATTGATGCCCTTCGATAATATGGTAATTCTTTTGACTTTGGATAGCGCGGAAGTACAAGAATTGGCTCAACATATCGTTCAATCTGGAGGCTGGCCAGTGAGTAACACTATAAAAATAACACAGGATAGTACTGAGCGATTGGATATTATAATTCATGGACATCCATTACAGAATGATATGGCTTATCAAGTAGCCCTACCAGACTATGTGGCTAATGGCGGTAGTGATTCTGGCTTTTTAAAAGGGAAGCCTCAACAAAAATTAGACCTCTTTATTCGAGATGCTTTGATTAGTGATCTTATGGATTTTACGGCAGCAGGAAAAGTTATTGAGAGTCGTATTGAAGGGCGGTTGGTGTTGTGGGAGGAATAGAAAAACTAATTTAGAGGAGGCTATCTAAATGTGTTATTATTGAATGATAAGTTTTATTCCTATTCTATATTAGTATAATGATCTATCAGAATAAGATGCATAAAAATATGCTGTCGTAAAAATTAGTATACTAAGTATAGATAATAAGGCTAACCTTTTATCCATAAAACGGTATTTCAAAAAATATAACAAGCCAATAATATTTACCACCGCATATATGAATATAGAAAGACTGAGTTGATAGTCCGTTCCTGCTTTTGTTGCATAGAGTCCATACAAAGCTGGAATAACCATCACTAGAGCGATAATGCTAATTTTAGTTTCATCTTTCATAGATTAAATAATGTATTTTACTAGACGAAAATAATCTTATCATTGCTATCATTTCAATAAAAGAACTCACTTAGCTATTTAGCATAAATAGCCAAACAACTAAATGAGTTCCTATTAATATATTAATAAGGTAATGTAATTATAGTAACTCTTCAGAATGAAATATAAAGAAATATCCGATTGCAAAAATAAATATACAAATCAACCCTATTAAAAATAACAATTTATCAATTAGTTTATTTTTCCAAAGAAAAATTGTACCTAATAAAGATACCAATATAAATATTATTGCTGCATGATCTAGATAGCTATCATTTACTATTGCTGCATAAAGTAAAAATATATTAGGAATAAGCAATGATAGAGCGAAAAATCTAATTTTAGTTTTATCATTCATAATTCAGTATTTACTATTATTACATAAAAAAATTCCTCTTCCAATTGATTAGACCTAACCTTTGGAACCAGGTAAACGACTTTTACAAATATCAACGCATGTATCAAATGAATCACTACAGTTAGCTCTAATTGCAGCATAGGAAAACCCACCACCAACTATACCTATGACAAATCCTGCATAAAAAGGAACGGGATTCAGAGTATAAGCTGTTGTAGTCAATCCACCAAATACAGCTGTTCCGAATGCAGCAACACCTATTCTCCCAGCTCCTCTATTGCATGAGGCACGCTCCTTATCGCAATGTTCACAATCTCCTCCTCTACTGATTGCAAAAACTTCAGAATCAACAGCTTTTTCTAATAATTTAGGATCTCTTTTAAGATCTTCTTTTAATTCTTCATAACGAATAGATGCTTTTTTAAAAAAAGTTAAAGCATTTTCTCTTACCTCATCATTCGTTATAACTCTTAAAGCTAAATCAAGTTCCTCCCCATTATTAACCTTAGTTAAAATCTCCTCCCATTGAGCCTGAGAGACTAAGTTATTTTCCATAGATCGAACAACAAAATTGTCCGAAGTAATATCCTTCACTAACAAGCTAACCTCTTCTAGATTAACAGGATTCGCCTCTTCCGATAGAATAGCATCCTTTTGACAAGAATTCATGGAAAGGGCAAGAACAAAAAATACGAGCAAGAATTTAAAATTCTTCATGTTTAAGTTTTTTTAAAAATTGATGAAAATATTAAAGTATTGCAATTAAAAATCGCAGTACTGATTATCCATCAAGAAATTTGAAAAACTTCTAAGAAATGACTAACTTGCCCACTCTACTTTGCCGGTAGAACTGAGGGGCTATGCACCATTTCGATGGTTGATCGTAGTCTCTCTTTTTGTTTTTAGACTTCTTGATTTTTTGTAGAAGCAAATTACTTAAATAAGTAAGCCTCTATTTTGTTAAATGCTAGGAAAAATAATTTGTATGTGTTGTAGCGTATTTTGGTTTAATGGACTTCTAACTACATAGGCATTCTTTTTAATGGTTAAATAATAACTGTAGCTGTATTTTATAATTTATGTAAAAGATAAATGTTTAGAATTATGGTATAGCGTTAAAGTTCACTAGTTGACATATCAACTATCAATTTGTTAAAATAACTGTGTTCAATTTATTTTGCAATAAACAATAGCTTCACCAAACACTAGGTTTAGTGGTTATTTTATTAGCATAATAAATTCTATCAATCAGCTAATTAAATATAAAGAACAAATAGATTACATATAAGCAATTATTACGTAAGCTAGATACTCCTTACAATTCTCAATAAATATTTTTTTGACGCTACAGAAAAGAAAAGAAAAGAAAAGAAAAGAAAAGAAAAGAATTTTATTTCCTTGATAAGGTTTTTATTATTGGGTATCACAAATATATAAGCTAAATATCAAAAAACAAAGTAAATAGTATTTTTTTATCATTCATCTAATTGTAGTGTTTTCCTTGAAAAATATAGTATCATATAAAATGAAAAGAAGATCCTTTATACAAAAAATAAGTACCACTACCCTATTAAGTAGTATGGGGGCATTTCCTTTAGCGGCATTCGCAAAAAAGGATTTAATAAAATTAACGATTTTACATACCAACGATGTGCATAGCAGAATCGAGCCGTTTCCAATGGATGGGGGCAGAAACGAGGGAGCAGCTGGAGCGGCAAGAAGAGCAAGCTTACTTAAAAAAATTAGAGCAGCAGAAGAGCATGTGTTATTATTTGATGCAGGGGATATTTTTCAAGGGACTCCTTACTTTAATTTCTTTGGTGGAGAGTTAGAATTCAAGTTAATGTCCGCCATGAAATATGATGCTGCTACGATTGGTAATCACGATTTTGATGCAGGCATTAAGGGGTTGTACAAACAATTGCCCCATGCTAATTTTCCTTTTTTGATAAGCAATTACGACTTTTCTGATACGCTGATGAATGGGCAAACTCAGCCGTATAAAATTTTCAAAAAAGGTCCGCTTAAAATTGGTGTGTTTGGGCTCGGTATAGAATTAGAAGGACTCGTACCTGAAAAAGATTTTAAAGGAACGCGTTATCTCGATCCAATTAGTACCGCTAATAAATTGGCACTTCAATTGAAGAAAGAGCAACAATGTGATTTGGTAGTCTGTCTTTCACATCTTGGATTTAAGTATAAAGAAAATAAAGTATCTGATGTAGTCCTTGCAGAAAATAGCCAACACATAGATGTCATCATCGGCGGGCATACCCACACCTTTATGAAAACAGCAGCATCTTATCGAAATTTAGACAACGAAGAAGTGATTATTAATCAGGTGGGTTTTGCTGGTATTTATTTGGGTAAGTTAGATATTTATTTTGAAAGAAATAAGAAAGGAAAGTGTACTACCTGTGAGAATACCTTGATTACGGGTTGAGGGGCTTGTGCAAATCATACATCAAAAATCATACATCATACATCATACATCATACATCATAAATCCATCCTGCTTTGACCTAGATGGATATATGATTTATGATGTATGATTTAAGATTTCTGATTTTCTCAACCACACGAATCTACCCAAGTTTAGGAACCAATACAGGCGTACTACTCTTATACGCTTCGTAGTCTGCCTCCCCGCCCCATTTCTGCTCTGCTTTTGCCTCCAATCCTGGAACGCCGCTAATCTTTGTTAGCAATAAATAAACAAAAATTGGAGAAATAATCGCCACCCACTGCCATCCTTGTAATACAGGAGCAGCAACAATAAAGACACCCGTCCAAAGCATGATTTCACCAAAGTAATTAGGGTGTCTTGAATGCGCCCATAAACCTGTTTGAATGAATCGGCCTTTATTCTTTGGATCTTTTTTAAACTGTCGCTTTTGATTATCCGCTACTACTTCTATGAGAAAACCAATCAACCATACGGCTAATCCTATAAAGGCAAACACACCTAAGGCTTTCCGTTGATTAGAGGTAATTGCTATTAAAGCAGCTGCCGCCGTCAAGCTCACCCATAAAGCTTGTAAAGTCCATACATTGAAAAAACGAAGGGTGTTCGGTATGATTTTATCAAAACGATCATCCTTGCCATCTTGTAATATTCTATTGAATAAAAAAGTACCTAAACGGACCGCCCATATAATTACCATTGCCCCAAGTAAATGAGAACGCAGGTCTAAATTTTCACTAAAATAGAGCGCCATAAGCGTAACCGTTATGTAGGTCAAACTGCCCGTTAAATCAAAGAATTTTTCTGTCTGCAAAATCTTTGCTGGCACAAACATGCCCCAATTGATTAAAAAAGCTAAAGCGACTCCCATTGCATATAGTGGCCATCCATGAAGTGACTGACCGTATTGAGAACCTGCAATTACTACTAATAGTGCAATGATGGGAGCTATGATTAAACTTTTAATTGCTTGTTGATTGTTCATTTTATTCGTTTTGAAAATTTCATCCGTTTCTTAAACTATGGATAAGGAATAAAGTTCACAAAACAAGCCCTTACAACTAATATCAGACTACATTCTTAAACAACTTCTGTATATTATTGTATCTTTTCTATTCTATATTGCTTCAAAGCAAATAATTTTATCAACCACTCCATGTTTCTCCAAGTGATTTCTTATTTTTACTATCAGATATTAGGCTCGAAGTTTATATAAGTCTCATGGCATATATTATACTACGAATTAGCTTTAGCCGATGCTGAGTAGTTATGATTGTTATATTAAAAATATTCTAATGCAAACAGTCGCAAACGTATTTATGATCTTAATTCCCGCTATTTTTATTTTAATTGTAGGGGAAGCAATCTATGCCTATTTCAAAGGCAATTTTAATTTTAGAGCAATGGACACCATCTCCAGTTTGAGTGCAGGGATGACCAACTCTATTAAAAGTGTGTTAGGATTGACCATTGTCATCGTAGGTTATAATTTTATGTTTGAGCATTTTGCATTAGTGGCAAGAGAGACTACTTGGGTCACTTATCTCTTAGCTCTACTGGGTTTAGATTTTGCCACTTATTGGTATCATCGCTTGGCACATTCCGTGAATATTTTTTGGAATCGACATGTAATTCATCATTCTGGAGAAGAGTTTAACATGGCAACTGCTTTGCGACAATCCATTTCTAAATTTGTCAACATCAGCGTTTTCTTTATGTTACCTGCCGCTTTATTGGGCGTACCGCCAAAGATTATTGCAATCGTTACGCCCTTCCATTTGTATGTTCAAGTTTGGTATCATACGATTCATGTTGGCAAATTGGGGTGGTTGGAATATATCATTGTTACCCCATCGCAGCATCGAGTACATCATGCGGTCAACAAAATCTACATGGATAAAAACATGTCTCCTGTATTTTGTATATGGGATAGATTATTTGGAACTTTTCAAGAAGAGTTAGATGAAGAACCATGCGTTTATGGCGTCACTCGACAAGTCAATACGTGGAATCCAATACGAATTAACTTAAACCATATCTGGCTATTAATCCAAGATGCATGGCGAGCAAAAAGTCTTTGGGATAAGCTTAGAATTTGGTTTATGCCGACAGGATGGCGACCTGCTGATGTAGCAGCAAAATATCCAATCGTAACGGCTGATCCTAATAATTTTATAAAGTATGATACAGAGGCTTCTCTCCCTTTAAAAATCTGGTCTTGGACGCAGTTTTTTGTATTGGTTTTTATGCTATTCCATCTACTGTTTCAGATAGCAATAATTGGAACACCTGCCGTTTTCATATACGGTATGTTCATGTACCTGATGGTCTATAGCTATACGACTTTAATGGATAGAGATCCGAATGCTATTTGGTTGGAAGCGGTAAAGTCAATTATTGGTTTAGCGATTATTTTTAATATGGGATCTTGGTTTCATTTGGACCAGCTAATACCAGGAGGAAGTATGGTGATTGGAAGTTATATGGTTTTCTCTGCACTTATTGTAGCTTATTTTGTACAAAAGGATATTGGCTGGGGTGCGTCGGAAAATCAAGTTCAAACGCAAGTGTAAAGTTCAAGTTCTAAATATGACAAAAGAGTTCTAATTCATTAAGGTCAGAATAAAACAATAAATCCGAGACCCGCCCTACTGCGTCAGCTATGGTATATACATAAATTTTTGAAATTCTCATTTTAGAAGATAATGTTAGCCTTTTTGTCCCGCAACTTCCTGTTGCTGGACAAATTAAGGCGGTTTATATGAAAATTTATCTAGACGTTTTAACTGTCGAGTTAAAACGGGAAGTTGCGGGATAAAGCTACATCTAAAATGAGAACTGCTTCTCATAGAAAAAAATGGTATAATCGATTGATTATTAGGTCTTTGAAATGATCAGAGAAATTCTAAGAATAACTTATGTATATACCATAGACTGCGTCAGCGGGCTGTTTTGGACGGTCTCTTTTGCCCTCAGTTTCCGCTAAAAATTATTTCCGTAGCCCTGCTATGCAAAAAAAAATAACGAAAACTGAGAACAAAATAGCCTCCTCCAATTTGACGGATTTATTATTTCATCGTTAATTAATCAGCCTCACTTTACATCATTTATCATATC